>NZ_JBQFLR010000020.1:0-67153 GCF_056531345.1 Ruegeria sp. N7
ACTCAGCATTGGGCTGGAAAAGCCCTGTCGCATTCGAAAGGAAAGTGGCTTAAACGAGCACTTGGGGCGGCACAAAAACGGGACAGGTCCACCAGACGTAGAGCGCACCGTGATACCGGGCGCGCGGTCAACAAGACGTGCAGTACGGGGCGGCACACGGTCAATCATGTCGACCTGACCAGATTGCAGCGCCGCGACTCGTGCGGTGTTGTCGTTGATGACAATCACTTCGATCGTGCCGACATGACCAATCGTGTCATCCCAATGGTTGGGGTTGTGTTCAGCCACGAAACGCACACCCATATCGGCGGCTTTCAAAACATAAGGACCGGTGCCAATTGCAGCAGCTGGGTCCTCTTTACCGCCGCCAGGCTGAATGACGAGGTGATAATCCGAAAGCAGATATGGAAGGTCCGCATTGGGCGCTTCCAGCTCGACAATGAACAGGTCGCCATCTGTTCGCATATTTGCGATACCGCGCAACAAGCCCAACGCCCCGGATTTGGTCTCTTCGTTCGAGTGTCGGTCGATGGTCTGTAGAACATCCTCGGCAGTGACGGGCTGACCGTTTGAGAAGGTGATGCCGTCTCGTATCTTGAACGTCCACGTTTTTGCGTCGGCAGAAGCCTCAAAGCTTTCTGCGACCTTTGGCTCAAGGCCGCCATCAGGTGCAAGCGTCAAGAGCGTCTCACCCCAAAGGCGGGCGACCATATTAGCGGTTGAGTTTGCGGCGGTCGCAGGATCAAGGCTGTCAGTTGTGCCGCCGCCCTGGATGCCAACGCGAATGGTGCCACCTTTTTGTGGACCAGCGGCTTTGACCGCTGACGACATCGCCAGATTGGCTGTTGCAGCAGCCAGCCCCAAGGCGGACGCCTTCCCAAGAAATTCACGGCGGGGCATTTTGCCAAGCGCTGCCTGTTTTGCCAGATATTTGATATGTTCGTTCATGGTGACTTCCCCGTTGTCGTTTGAGAGCTCAGATTTGATTAGTAGGTTGCAAGTGACACTCCGCCTGCATCCGCAGCTGGCGGAAAGTGTCGTGACAATTTTTCAATGATCTCGTCACGCGTGCTGCGGTATTCTTCTTTGAAGAAGAGATTGACGTGTTCACCCGGATCGTTGCGAAGATCGAACATCTCTCCCCAGTCTGCGTTTTGAGGATAGATTGTGACACGCCATTCGTCTGTCATTACCGTCTGGTTGTAGGTGTCCATGCGCGTGCGTGGGTGATATTCGGCAAAAAACTCGCGACGCCCCGGGCCATCTGCCTGCGTCATCAGGTGAGCGAAAGAGACCCCTTCGGTCGGCTGATGCTCCAGCTCCAAAAAATCCTGCAGGGTCGCGCGCAGATCCAGATGACTTGTTGTCCCGTGACGTTCGCCAGGCTCGATCCCCGGACCTGCAGCGATCAGCGGTACGTGCAAAAGCGATCTGTAGGGGCTGGGGCCTTTTCGGATAAGCCCGTGATCACCCAACAACTCGCCATGATCCGAGGTGAAAATGACAATGGTGTCTTCAAGGAGACCCTGATGCTCCGCCTGTGCCATGATCCGGCCGACGCAAGCGTCAATCATCGAAATCATTCCATTGGTATACGCGATCGCACGGCGAATTGAATCGTCCGAGAAGCTCGATGTTGTCTGCAAAAAACCCTGTTCTCGCGGTGGTCCCGGATCGCGCAGGAAGTCCACATAGCTTTTACCTTTTTCCTCATCATCGCCGTCGCGCAGGAAAGACGGCATCGCTGACAGCTCATCAGGCACATATGAGGGCATTGGCATGTCCGCCGGATCGTACATGTCGCACCATGGCGCAGGGGGCGAAAAAGGATGGTGCGGATCGGGAAAGGAAACAAACAGAAAGAACGGGTCTGACCCGTCATTTTCGGTCAGGAACTCGCAGGCCCGATCTGTGATCCAAGAGTTGTAATGCAAGTCGAAAGGGATGGCCGATTTCCAAACTTCGTCAATATCCCCACATTGCGGTTCAAGCGCGTTTTCCGGGAGATAGAGCTCGGCCGCTCCCGGCGCGACAGATTCCAGCCAACGGGCATAATGCCCACCCTTTGTGGCACTAACGGATTCTCCAATCAGAATGTCGACCGCGTCGAACCCGTAAAAGGGGCCGCACCATCCCTCACTTTCCGGTAAGTCCCAAAAGGCGTTTGAATCCGGCATAAGATGCTCTGGCCCGGCCAGAATAGGTTGGAAGTGGAATTTCCCAACCCCATGGGTCTTGTACCCCATGGCCTGAAAGTCATGGGTGATCAGTTTCAGATCCTCAGGCAGGGCAACCCCGTTGCGCGTCAGGCCGTGCGACCTTGCATACTGACCGCTGAACAAAGTGGACCGGCTTGGAGAGCAGATCTGGTGCGGTGTGAAATGCTTGGTAAAGACGGCGCCCCGCTGGGCCAGTGCGTCTATATTCGGTGTCCTGACATGCTTGTTTCCGGTGCAGCCCAGACTGTTCGCGCGTTGCTGGTCCGTCATAATCAAAATGACATTTTTCTTCATTCTTGGCGCTGCCCTCCGAAACAACGGGACAGTACCACAGCGCTTACATTTGAAATAATACTATCTGTTTCGACTGATATTTGTTAATCGAATACCTATGTTCACCCATAACCAACTCAACGTCTTCTCTGCGATCATGCAAACCGGGTCGGTTTCCGCTGCTGGTCGCAGGTTGAATCTGTCACAACCCAGCGTCAGCCGGCTTTTGTCGGATCTGGAGCGGGAGTTTGGCGTTCCTTTGTTTCGTCGCCGGAGTAAGGGTGTGACACCGCTCCCCGAAGCGGAAGAATTCTATCAAGAGGTTAAACGCAATTTTTCGGCCCTTGCGAACTTGGACGAGATCGCCTCTCAGATCGCTCGGAAGGATCGCGGGTCCTTGTCAATTGCCACAATAACCGCCGCCTCATTAGACCTCGTGCCTCAGGCCCTGAGACGGCTGAACATAGCGGAAAAGAACATCCGGATCGATTGGCGGGTACGATCTTCAAACTGGATACTGGACTATGCCCGTTTCGGCGCGATGAGAACAGGCTTCGCCTATGTTTCGCGCTCTCTGAAGCAAATGAACGTCCTGTTTGAGGGAAGCTTACCACATATTTGTTTTGTTCCCGAAGGTCACCCTTTAGCCGCAGGTCAGGGGGCGCTGACACTGGAACAGATGGCGCCCTATCAGATCATCGGGCTGCGCAACGAAGTTGAGAGTGCTTTGTCGCTAAGTGACTTGCTAGAGGGTGAGCGCCCACCGGTGACTGTCGAAACATCTTTAGCTGCACTTTCTCTTAGCAAATCCTGCGGTGGGTTGCCTCTCGTGGATGCATTTACGGCTTTTCATTGGTTGCAAGGGAACAAAGGACGGCCGCGGATCGTAGAGGACCTTCCTCTCTATCGGTTTGCGGTCGTTGAACCAATTGGCATCAACGCTTCACAGATAGACAGGGATTTTCAGGATTGCCTGATCCAAGAGATCGAACGCGTTGTTTTGTGGACCAAACAACTCGGCTAAAAAAACAAAGCGTTCATTGACGTTCAGACTTCTACGGATACACCGGCATTGCGGGACTGTTGCATGCGTTGATGGGTCCCGCTTTTGCCACCGACCAGGATATGCCTCTCGTCCACGCGCCAATCGACACTGGCACGCCGCACGTGTTTCTGGGTCCGCGTTGTGTGCTCCGGCGCAAACTTGGGGCAACGAAGACCAAAATCCAAGGCACTTGCGCGTAGACAGAGGTTAAAGCAAGCAAACACCCTTAAGGGTAAGAATGATTGGACGCTCAAAAAGGCAGCACGCTTCAATGAGTGGGCCAACCGTAGTCCGAATGACTTCAAGCCAGTTGCACCTCTTCACAAAACCACCGCGCGGACCGGATCACAACGCAATACCCAGCCCGCAACATGCGGATTGGCCGTTCAGCCTTCGATAAAGGAGGGGTTTTTCAACAAAATGGGCTCAAAGCAGCCCTTCTTCCCGCAACAATTCCAGCATATCCGCCTCGGGTCTTGGGCCGATATGGCTGATGACCTCGCGGGCGCAGACGTTGCCGATCCTGGCGCAGGTCTCGTAATCGCGCCCTGTGGCCATTCCATACAGGAACCCCGCGGCGAACTGGTCACCGGCACCGGTTGCGTCTACCGGCACGATCCTCTTGACCGGCACGTCGATGCGCGCGCCTCCGTTCAGGACGGTCACGCCATCACCCGAGCGCGTGCAAACCACCAGCGGGCAAATCTCGGCGGTCTTGATCAGCGCCTCTTCCAGATCGTCGGTTTCAAACAGCGATTTGATTTCGGCCTCGTTGCCGATGACGAAATCCAGCTCATTCTCGATCAACAGCAGGAAATCAACCCGGTGCCGTTCCACGCAGAACGGGTCGGAAATGGCGATCCCGGTCTTGCCGCCGCCCTTGTGGCAGGCGCGCGCGGCCTCAAGAAACGCGGCCTTTCCCTTTTCCTTGTCAAACAGATAGCCCTCAAGGAACATGATCTGGCTGCTTCCGGCGACCTCATCGGGCACGTCATGCGACGACAGTTCCGAAGAGATGCCCAGATAGGTGTTCATCGACCGCTCGCCATCGGGCGAGACAAAGATCATCGAGCGCGAGGTCGGCAATTCCCCGCCCGGAACCGGCGGGTTCACGAAATCGACGCCATCTTCGTTCATCGCATCCGCATAGAACCGGCCCAGCGCGTCGTCATGCACCCGCCCGATAAAGGCCGCATCCAGCCCCAGCGCACCTGCGCCCGCAATCGTGTTGGCAACGGACCCGCCCGGCGTCTGCACCCGGCGCTCCATCGAGGCATACAGAAGCTCGCCGCGCTCCTGCTCGATCAGCTGCATGATGCCTTTTTCGATGCCCATCAGTTCCAGGAAACTGTCATCGGCCTGCGAGATCACGTCCACAACGGCATTTCCGATACCGGTCAGCTGGTAGGTTTTCATACTGTCTTGTCCTCGAATTGACAGAGATCACGGATGATGCAGGTCGGGCATTGCGGCTTGCGCGCCTTGCAATGGTACCGGCCATGCAGGATCAGCCAGTGATGCGCATGGAGTTGAAAATCGGCGGGGATATTGTCTTCGATGGCGCGCTCGACCGCGTCCACGTCCTTGCCGGGGCAGATGCCGGTGCGGTTGCCGACGCGAAAGATATGCGTGTCCACAGCCTGCGCCGGCTGCCGCCACCACATGTTCAGCACAACGTTGGCGGTCTTGCGTCCGACACCCGGCAGCGATTGCAGCGCTGCACGGGAATTTGGAACTTCACCGCCATAGTCTTCGACCAGAATACGGCTCAGCTTGATGACGTTCTTGGCCTTCTGGCGGAACAGGCCGATGGTCTTGATATGCTCGATCAGGCCCTCTTCGCCCAGATCCAGCATCTTTTGCGGCGTATCGGCGATCTTGAACAACTCGCGCGTGGCCTTGTTGACCCCCGCATCGGTTGCCTGCGCCGACAGCGCCACGGCCACGACCAGCGTGTAGACATTCACATGCTCAAGCTCACCCTTGGGTTCGGGGTCGGCTTCCTGAAAGCGCGTAAAGATCTCGCGGATCGTATGATAGTCGAGTTGCTTTGCCATCCGGGCCTTAATGCCGCCCGAGGGGCCGCGACACAAGCCCAAAGCCAATGCGCAAGTTCCGGGTCGCGGCAGCGTGTCGCGCGCGCTATGGTTTGTGCCAGACAACGAGGTGCAACCATGAACGTCCAGACCCCCGAAAGCGGATACCACTATAACGTCATGCGCCGGGCAATCGACCTGATTGATCAGGGCGGTGAAACCCTCAGCCTCGATGAGTTGGCCCGCCAGATGGATATGAGCCCAGCGCATTTCCAGCGCCTGTTCTCGCGTTGGACTGGTGTGTCGCCAAAACGGTATCAGCAATACCTTACGCTGGGCCATGCAAAGGCGCTGCTGCGCGAACGGTTCACCACGCTTGAAACCGCCCATAATGTCGGCCTGTCCGGCAGTGGCCGCCTGCATGATCTGTTCCTGAAATGGGAATCCATGAGCCCCGGCGAATACGCCCGCAGGGGCGCGGGTCTGACGATCTTCTGGGGCTGGTTCGAATGCCCCTTTGGCCCCGCGCTGGTCATGGGCACCGACAAGGGCATCTGCGGCATCGCCTTCGGGGCCGAAACCGGAGAGAAGGCGGCGATGGAGGATATGGTTTCGCGCTGGCCCAACGCGGATTATGTCGAAGATCCGATGCGCCTGCGCCCATGGGTTCTCAGCGCTTTCGGCACGGCCAGCGACCGGTCAGAGCCGACACCGCTCTACCTGATCGGCTCACCCTTGCAGATCAAGGTATGGGAAGCACTGATGCACATCCCGTCGGGGCAGGTGACGACCTATTCCGAGATCGCGCAGCGCGTGGGTTCGCCGCAGGCCGTGCGCGCCGTGGGCACGGCGGTCGGGCGAAACCCGGTCAGTTGGCTGATCCCGTGTCACCGCGCCCTGCGCAAATCAGGGGGGTTGGGCGGCTATCACTGGGGTCTGCCGGTCAAAAGGGCCATGCTGGCCTATGAGGCGGCGCAGGCCGACGCCTGATTGACAGAAGGCCCGACCGCTGCCAAAAAGCAACGCAGGTTCGGGTCCCCTGCCGTTCGCGGCCATAGGCTTTGGTGAAACCCGGTTGAACAAACATCTGTTGCCCTTTCCCGGCGCGCGGATGGTAATGCGAACCCCGTCCTAAACTCGCGCCCGTTCAAGGAAACGAGGCAAAACATGACACTGTCACAAGACATCGCTCCGCTGGAGGAGCTGAAAGAGCAGGCCAAACGCCTGCGACGGAAACTGCACGACACCGGCGTTCAGCTGTCGCACGGTCAGGCGCTGGAACTGGTGGCTCATCAACATGGGGTGCGCGACTGGAACACATTGCACGCGATGGCGGGCAACCGGATGCGCTTGCGCGTGGGCGACCGGGTCGAAGGTCGATACCTGGGCCAGCCGTTCACGGCGGAAATTCGTGGTCTGACAATGCTGGGGGACGGTGCACACCGCCGGGTGACCCTACAGTTCGACACGCCTGTCGATGTGGTCCGGTTCGACAGTTTCTCGGCCTTTCGCCAGCGCGTGACTGGAGAGATTGGCTGGGACGGTCGTTCCCGTCGCCATACGTCCGACGGGGAACCCCAGCTAGTGGTGCGGTCTGTCTGACATAATAAGGGCGAGGCAACCGCGTTGCCTCGCCCTCTCATCTCGCATTGCGCTGGGTGTATTATTCAGCCGCCCAGCCGCCGACGGATTTGACTTCCAGAAAGTCCTCCAGCCCCCAAACGCCACCTTCGCGCCCGTTGCCGGATTGCTTCATCCCACCAAACGGAGAGCCCGCGCTGCGCGACTGGCCGTTCATCTCGACCATGCCCGACCGCAGAACCCGCGCCATGCGGTTGGCGCGCGCCTTGTCCTGCGTCTGCACATAATTGGTCAGGCCATAAGGTGTGTCATTGGCGATCTCGACAGCCTCTTCCTCGGTGTCGAAGGGGATCATGGTCAGAACCGGGCCAAAGATTTCCTCGCGCGCGATGGTCATCTGGTTGTTGGCATCGGCAAAGACCGTCGGGCGGACATAATAGCCCTTGTTCAGCCCCTCGGGGCGTCCGGTGCCGCCCGCGACCAGCCGCGCCCCTTCGTCGATACCTTTCTGGATCAGGTCCTGAATCTTGGTCCACTGAACCTCATTCACGACGGGTCCGATATGGCGGCCCTCTTCTGCGGCACTGCCCACCGTGACCTTGCTGGCGACCTCGGCGGCGATCTCAACAGCCTGATCATAGATCGGTCGCTGCACCAGCATCCGGCTGGGGGCGTTACAGCTTTGGCCGGTGTTGTTCATCATATGCAGCACGCCGCGTTTGACAGCCTTTTCATCGGCATCGGCAAAGACCACATTGGCGCCTTTGCCACCCAGCTCCAGATGCACTTTCTTGAGCGTTTCCGCCGCGTTCTTCGAAATCGCCGTACCCGCACGGGTCGAGCCGGTAAAGCTGACCATATCCACGTCGGGATGACCCGACAGCTGCGAGCCAACGCCCGCGCCATCGCCGTTTACCAGATTGAAGACACCGGGCGGGAACCCTGCCTCGTCCATCATCTCGGCAAAGATCATCGCGTTCAGCGGGCTTTGCTCGGAGGGTTTCAGAACCATCGTGCAGCCCGCAATCGCCGCTGCACCGACCTTGAGCGTGACCTGGTTCATCGGCCAGTTCCAGGGCGTGATCAATGCGGCCACGCCAACCGCCTCATAGATGATCCGGTCATTCGGGGCGTGATCCCCCAGAGGGCGTTCAAACTGAAACGCCTTGGCCGCGCGGATGAAGTTTTGCAAATGCCATGTGCCTGCACCAACCTGCTGGCTGCGCGACATGTCAATCGGCGCGCCCATTTCCAGCGACATGGCCTGCGCCAGATCTTCCGCGCGGGTCTGGTAGATGTCGATCAGCTTCTCGACCAGCGCGATGCGGGCCTCTACCGGCGTTGCCATCCAGCCCGGCAGGGCGGCCTTGGCGGCGGCAACTGCCGCATCCGTGTCGGCCTGCCCACCCAGTGAGATCACCGCGCACGGCTCCTCGGTCGAGGGGTTGATGACCTCGAAATCATTGGGTTGCGACGGCGCGATCCATTGACCATTGATATAGAAATTCCGCTTTTCGATCATCCTGAGCCCTCCTGTCGGTCCAGCTAGAATCCGGCTGTTCGCCGACACTCTGTCACCCAAGCGAAGAGGGGGCAATAGATAATTTGATCAAATTATTTTTCCAGTGAAACCGGCGAATTCCTTGGCCGCGACCACGATGAAAGGTTTAACCTTCGCACAAAGTGATTAGGTTTCAGGCAATCGACTCGGATTTTCAACAGGAAAGGAAGTAGCCATGGGTTTGCGCATCAACGATACGGTCCCGAACTTCACCGCAGAAACAGATCAGGGCACCATTCAGTTTCACGACTGGATTGGCGACAGCTGGGCCATTCTGTTCTCGCACCCCAAGGATTTCACGCCTGTCTGCACCACCGAATTCTCGGCCGTCGCGCAGCTGAACGACGAATGGGCCGCGCGCAACACCAAGGTGATCGGCGTGTCGGTTGACGGTGTTGAAGACCACAAGAAATGGAAGAAGGACATCGAGGAATACGGCAAGGCCAATCCCAGTTTCCCGATCATCGCTGATGACGGTCTGGCCGTGTCGAAAGCCTTCGACATGCTGCCTGCCGAAGCTTACCTGCCCGATGGCCGCACCCCGGCTGACAGCGCCACCGTGCGGTCGGTCTTTATCATCGGCCCGGACAAGCAGCTGAAACTGTCGATGACCTATCCGATGACCGTGGGCCGCAACTTTGCCGAAATCCTGCGCGCGCTGGACGGGTTGCAGATGTCGTCTAAAGGTGTCGCAACGCCTGCCAACTGGATGCCGGGTGAAGACGTGATCATCCCGCCCTCAGTGTCGAACGAAGACGCCAAGGCCAAATTCGGCGCGTTCGAGACGATCTTTCCCTATCTGCGCAAGACCAAAGCGCCGTCTTAAGGCGGGTGCCGGGTCAGGGGGGCTGTCTGCCCCCCATCGTGCCTGCCGGCACGATTTCCCCCCGAGGATATTTGGGGCCAGATGAAGCAGGCGGGGGCAGGGTAACCGAAGGGAGACCTGCCCCTGGACCTCAGAACTTGTACCGAAGCCCGAAATTGACACTGAACGTATCCAGATCGTCTTCGACGGTGCCGGTCAACGCGCCGTTCGGGGCCAGTCGCCGCGACGAGACGTCAAAGGCGCGGGCATAGCGGGCGTCGACGGTAAAGGCGGTTGACGGGTTGATCTCGTAAGCCACACCGGCGATCAGCTGCGCGGCAAAGGTGGTGTCGCTGTCATCCAGCGCCACACCGGGCCCATAGGCAAAATCCAGATCCGAATAGGTGGCCCCCAGACCAAACCCGGCATAGGGCGTCAGCGCACCCGCCTGTTTGAAATCGAACAGCACATTGGCAAACAATGAGGTCTGCGTGACATCGCCCGAGATATTGCCCTCGGCCCCCGGCCCGTTGCCCGAGAAGTTCACACCATCCACGTCGCTGTCGCGGTAAGACAGCTCCAGCTCAACCCGTGTTCCGAACCTGTCATTGGACCATTGCGGAATCTCCTTGCCGATGGCCACGCCCAGACCGAACCCTGCGTCGAACTCCGTGTCGACCGACTGCGGCGCGCCGCCGATCGTGCCTGCGAAATCGCTGTCCTGCAACTGGCTGTACCCGACAAAGCCCTGAACATAGGTGCCGTCGCCCAGGCTTTGCGCGGCAAGCGCCGTCGCGCTGGCGGCGAGGGCCGTTGAGGTAAGTAAAATGCGCTTGAACATGATTGTCTCCGTAGCTCCAAAACTCTGCTTGGCCTCGATGTGGGCGGGCTTGACGGAAAGGAAAGGCGCGGGGCTATCACTTCGTTTCACAGGTTTTTGGACGCGCGTGAATGAATAGATCCGGGGCTGGGCAGGCCCGTTCATCTGCCGTCTCATGGCCCTCAGGTTCTGGTTCGGGGCAATTTGTGATAGGGTGCGCGGGGGGCAAAACTCAGGCATACGACCAATCACCTCGGGCTTTCGGACTGTACCTAGCGGGAGAAGACCATGGCTTTTACAGATTGGTATGTTGAAGGAGAGAGTTTCGGGAACTGCAACTGCGGCTATTCTTGCCCCTGCCAGTTCGAAGAGTTGCCGACCCATGGCGATTGCCGGGGGTTCGAAGTGCTGGAGGTGACCAAAGGGCATTTCGGTGACACCGACCTCAGCGGGACTAGGGCCGCACTGATCTATGCCTGGCCGGGGCCGATCTTTGAAGGCGGCGGCGAGATGCAGGTGATCGTTGATCCCGCAGCAACCCCGGCACAGCGTGACGCGCTGGAAAAGGTCTTTCACGGTGAAGAAACCGAAGAGATGGCGACGCATTGGTACGTGTTCAGGGCAATGTGCGAGACGGTTCATGACACGCTCTACCTGCCGATCGAATTCGAGATGGACCTAGAAGAGCGCACGGCCAGCGTTACCGTTGGTGATGTTCTGAAATCCACCGGACAGCCGATTCAGGCCCCGCATGGCGGCGGCGCGCATCGGGTGCGCATCGATATTCCCGGCGGGATCGAGTTTTCCATTGCCGAGATTGGCAGCGCCTCGACCCGCTCTGACGCCGCGATCAAGCTGGACCTGAAGGACAGCTATGGCCAGTGGCACTTTCTGAAACACGGGCCCAGCGGTGTTGCCCACTGATCGGCCCCCCTGTCAGGCGGCGCGCGCAGGTGCGTTCAGGACGGGCGTCCAGCAGGGCAACGTCAGATCCGCCCTCAGCACCCGAACCTCGAAGGGTTTCAGCACCGGCAACGCGGTTGATCCATAGCCATCGGCACCGCAGGCCAGATCCGGGAACAGGGTGAACAGCTCGCGCCGTGTGGCAGGTGCCATCGCGCCCAGTGTCGTGTCACCGGGATAGAAGGATTCGGACCAGATGCCTTCGACGTTTACCAGTTCATGCCGGTCAAAGAGGATATGGACATACTCGACCCCTTGCGCGGGCAGCTCTTGAACGATTGTCCGCCCGTTGATCAACCCCTTGGCCGGGGCCAGCATCGCGGTCTCGCAATGCATCAGCTCCATCATCGCCGAGGTGACGGCGATCCGGTGCTGTGGTGAGACGACCAGATCACGGTTTGGGCTGTTCGGCCCGAAACACCCCGCGATGATCCGGACAGGGCAAAGATGAGGGTCCTGTTGCAACTCCTGCGCTGACAAGCGACGCCTGCCGATCCAGCGCACCGGGCGGATATGGCCCTTGGCCGTAAGAACCGGGTCGCCGGGGTTCAGCGTTTCGACACGGCGCAGCCCGGTGGGCGTCCGGATCAGGGACCCGGCGGTAAAACACACGAAAGACGGCAAGGTCTGATAGGTGCTTGGCGCTGCCGTCCCGCCAAAGCTGGTCCCCGTGATCGTATCGTTCAGCTGCGCCTGACCCGAGGTGACGATGATGTAGCGCGGGTTCGAGAACTGAACCAGAATGAAGGTGACAGGCGCCCCGTTCACCGTCCCCGAATAGCTTTCGAAGGTGCTGAAATTCTGGCTTGTCCCGGAAAAACCGGGCAGGGCCGACAGATCAAGCTGCGCGCTGTCAGGGTCGGGATCCTGCAACAGGGAGTCATTGTCGGTGATATCAACGGAATAAGCGGCAGTAATATCGACGCTTTTATTGCTGTAGGGGTCTGCGCTGATTTCGAAAACGGTTATCGAGGCCACGGTCGAAAAGCATCCCTGAATGCAACATGATCATCCTTATGGTTGAGTAAATACACGCATGAAGTGTTAATAATTGATTTACCAAGCCACGGGAGGCCCGACACTCCTGACCGCGCGGACAAAAAAAGCCCCGGTCGAAACCGGGGCCTTTCGCATTCAATCAGAGGGTGGGCAGATTACTCTGCGCTTTCCTCTTTCTTTTCTTTCTTCTCGGGAACGATCTCTTCGCCGGTTTCCTGATCGACCACTTTCATCGACAGGCGAACCTTGCCGCGATCGTCAAAGCCCAGCAGCTTGACCTTCACTTCCTGACCTTCCTTCAGAACATCCGACGGATGGTTCAGGCGGCGGTTTTCGATCTGGGACACGTGGACCAGACCGTCGCGCTTGCCAAAGAAGTTCACGAAGGCACCGAAATCGACGATCTTGACCACCTTGCCGGTATAGACCTGACCTTCTTCCGGCTCGGCCACGATCGACCAGATCATGTCATAGGCTTTCTTGATCGATTCCCCATCGGGCGATGCGATCTTGATGACGCCATCGTCGTTGATGTCGACCTTGGCACCCGAAACCTCGACGATCTCGCGGATGACCTTGCCGCCCGAACCGATCACTTCACGGATCTTGTCGGTCGGGATGTTCATGGTCTCGATGCGCGGCGCGTGGACCGAGAACTCGTTGGTCTCGGACAGGGCTTTGCCCATCTCGCCCAGGATGTGCATCCGGCCGTCCTTGGCCTGTGCTAGGGCGGTTTCCATGATCTGAGGCGTGATGCCCGCGACCTTGATGTCCATCTGAAGCGAGGTGATGCCGTTTGCAGTACCCGCAACCTTAAAGTCCATATCGCCCAGGTGGTCTTCGTCACCCAGAATGTCGGTCAGAACCGCGTAAGACCCGTCATCTTCCAGGATCAGGCCCATGGCCACACCGGCAACCGGAGCTTTCAGCGGAACACCCGCATCCATCATCGACAGCGACCCGCCGCAGACAGACGCCATCGAGCTGGAGCCGTTGGATTCAGTGATCTCGGACACCACGCGGATGGTATAGGGGAAGTCGGTCGGCGCAGGCAGAACCGCCTGAAGCGCGCGCCATGCCAGCTTACCGTGACCGATTTCGCGACGGCCGGGCGAACCCACTCGGCCCACTTCACCCACCGAGTACGGAGGGAAGTTGTAATGCAGCAGGAAGTTCGATTTGAAGTTGCCGTGCAGCGCATCGATGAACTGCTCATCGTCGCCGGTGCCCAGCGTGGTCACGGCCAGCGCCTGAGTTTCACCGCGGGTGAACAGGGCAGAGCCGTGTGTGCGCGGCAGCAGCGAGGTTTCGGCTTCGATGGCACGCACATCGGTGGTCGAACGACCGTCGATGCGCTTGCCGCCCTTGACGACGTCACCGCGCAGAATACCGGCTTCCAGCTTTTTCATCGCCGAGCCAAGATTGGCGTCTTCCAGCTGTTCCTCGGTCAGCGCTTCCTTGATCGCTTCACGGGCAGCGGCAACAGCGGCGGTGCGCTCCTGCTTGTCGGTGATCGCGAACGCGGCGCGCATCTGCTCTTCACCGGCAGCCGAAACAGCGGCGTAAAGCTCCGAGTAATCGGGTGCGACGAATTCAAACGGCTCTTTCGCGGCGTCTTCGGCCAGCGAAATGATCAGGTCGATGACCGGCTGGATCTGTGCATGCGCAAAGGTCACGGCACCCAGCATTTCGGCCTCGGACAGCTCATAGGCTTCCGATTCCACCATCATCACGGCGTCTTTGGTGCCGGCAACAACCAGATCCAGACGCTGTTCAGGGTTCAGGCGCAGGTCCTGCATGTCATCCACGGTCGGGTTCAGGACGTATTCGCCATCCACGAAACCAACGCGGGCACCGGCGATCGGGCCCATGAACGGCGCGCCGGAAATGGTCAGCGCAGCCGACGCGGCGATCATTGCAACGATGTCGGGATCATTGACCAGATCGTGGCTCAGCACGGTGCACATCACCAGCACTTCGTTTTTGAAACCGTCAACGAACAGCGGGCGGATCGGACGGTCGATCAGACGCGCGGTCAGCGTCTCTTTCTCGGTCGGGCGCGCTTCGCGCTTGAAGAAGCCACCCGGAACCTTACCGGCGGCGTAATATTTCTCTTGGTAATGTACGGTCAGCGGGAAAAAGTCCTGACCAGGTTTTTGGCTCTTGGCAAAGGTCACGTTGGCCATAACGCTGGTTTCGCCCAGCGTGGCAATCACGGTGCCGTCGGCCTGACGGGCAACCTTGCCAGTTTCCAGTGTCAGCGTCTCCTCGCCCCACTGCATCGATTTCTTCGTTACATCAAACATATGCGTATCCTAGAACGGAGCACTCCCGCCCCTGCGGGTCTCCGGTTTTGCATGGCGGCCCCATTGCCGCCGACCCCATTTATCTTCCGTTCGAGTGCCGGGGTCAGGGCACAACGTCTCAGATACCGCGCGCATACATGAGAATGCGTTGGAAGGAAAGCGAAACCGAAAAAGCTGGCCGGATCATGCTGAGGCAGGCTCTGACCTCTCGCAGCGCGTCGCAAGGCACAGGGGCCGCATGATGGCGCGCTGCGTGCCATTGCCCCCGTCCGGGAAATGGCCTGACAGAACCGGATCACTGCGCTAACCTCACTTTCATCGGGGGTGCGAATGAAAAGACGGCTTACGACAGTGCTGGCGGCTGACGTTGTCGGGTACTCGGCGCTTATGGATCAGGACCGGCAGGGTACACTTGCAGCGCTGAAATCGTTCCGTGACGACACGCTCACCGCCCTGCTGGAATCCCACAACGGCACATTGATCAAAAGCATGGGGGATGGCTGGATCGCCGAATTCCAGTCAACGTCAGACGCGTCGGATTTTGCGATTGCCCTGCAATCCTGCGACAAGCCCGAAGGGCTGCGGCTGCGCATCGGTATTCACACGGGTGAGGTCATCACGGAAGGCGAGGACATCTTCGGTGATGGCATCAATGTCGCTGCCCGGCTCGAGGCTCTGGCCAAACCCGACCAGATCCTGATCTCGGACACGGCGCATCACAGCCTTGACCGGGGTGATGCGGGTCTGTTCGGCGGCGGCGGGCAGGCCGAGCTAAAGAACATCACGCGCCGCGTTGGTGTCTGGTGCTGGCCAAAGGGCTCAACCGCCAATCTTGCAACACCCGCCGACACCCGCCCGGGGATCGCCGTCCTGCCCTTCGACAACATGTCCGGCGACCCCGAGCAAGAGTTCTTTGCCGACGGTATAACCGAAGACATCATCACGGAACTGTCGCGCTTTCGCTGGCTGATGGTCGTGGCCCGCAACTCGTCCTTCATCTTCAAGGGAAAAACGACGGATATCCGCCAGGTCGGCCTGACGCTCGGGGTTCGGTATGTGCTGGAAGGGTCCGTCCGCCGCGCGGGACAGCGTGTCCGGATCACCGGGCAGTTGATCGATGCGGAAAATGGCAGCCACCTGTGGGCCGATCGCTTTGACGGGGTGCTGGACGATATCTTCGACCTTCAGGACAAGGTCACGCAAGAGGTCGTCACGGCGATCGAGCCTTCGCTGCGCCACGCTGAAACGAACCGGTCCCGCGCCAAGCCGACCGAAAACCTCGAAGCATATGAACTCTATCTTCAGGCGCAGTCGCATTTTCATCTGCTGACAGATGACGCCAATCGCGAAGCCATCCGGCTGACGACGCTGGCGCTGGACCGCGACCCGGATTACGCCGCTGCCGCAGGGCTGCTGGCCTGGCTGCACATTCAGCGGCTTGTTCAGGGGCTCGATCCCATCGGCGAAGGGCCCAGGGCCGCCATCAGCGCGGCAGAACGCGTTCTCATGAGCGACCGCGCCGACGGCATTGCCATGGCTTATGCGGCGCATTCAATCTCGATGCTGGCCCGCGACTTGCCGCGCGCGCGGGCGGCGTTCAAACAGGCTCTGGCCGAAAACCCTAATGCTGCAAGTGTTCACATGCTCGCCTCCATCAACCTGTGCATGTTGAACCGGTCGGACGAGGCATTGGAACACGCAACACATGCCATTGAACTCAGCCCGAAAGACCCGATGCGCCATGCGGCGCATATCGCCCGGGCAAGTGCGCTTTTTCAACTGCGCCGGTATGACGAGGCCGCCGCCGCAGCGCGTGACGCTCTGGCCGTTCGGTCAGGATTTGTCATGAGCCACCTGATGCTTATTGCCGCCTTGGGCCAGATGTCGGATGCCGCAGCGGCGCAGGCGGCGATAAGCGACCTGCAAGCATTGCGCCCCGATATCACCGCTTCCTCGGATCAGACCAGTTTGCCAATCTTTACCGTTCCGGCCTGTGCGGAAAGCTGGCGCGAAGGGTGGAAAAAGGCCGGTCTTCCCGAATAACGGCTGATCTACAGACACGCGTTCTGCTGCGGCCACGAAACGCCGCGCCCCCCGGTTGGCGGCGACCGGTTGTTCAAGTGTGATGTTCACCACAGAGAGATTTCAAAACTCGTCTATTGTGCAGGCTTATTGTGTCAAAGTTAATGAAAGTAGGTTTACCCATGAAGCTCCATTCCGCCTCTGGCATTTCATTCAACCCTGATGTGTTCGACGAGTCATTTATCGAGATGCTTGACAACCTCCCCGAGGACGCGGTCGAGGACATCGACCTTGATGCAGGCCCCAAGATGCCACTGATGACAGCCCCGGCCACCGAACCAAGCGCGGCGGACGTGGCCGCGATCATGGAAAGCGCATGGGAAGAGCTTTATGCCTCAGACGAAGGGGCCGATATCCGGGCGCTTCCGGCCGACCAACAGGCGCAGATCAAGGCGCGGTTCCTGTCCCCCGACCCGATACCCGAGGCCGAAGCCGCCACGGTTCCCGTCGATGCCGCGCCGTTTTCAGTGCAGGAAACCGCGGACAGCCTGATCCTGATGCAAGGGGACACGCCGCTTTTGGGGGCACCGCTGGGCACCAGCAGGAAAAAGCGCAAGAAAGCCGCGCTGAACACCTTTATCGGGGCCGCCGCCAAGGCGTTTGCCGATATCATCACGATGGCCATGGCCGCGCTGGGGGTTTATCAGGCGCTCGGAACCAAGACGGTCACGCGCGCAGGGGCCGGGATTGCTGTCAAATGCAGCGGTCCGATCAGCCGCCACGCCGGTGCAATCGCCAAGGCCGGAACGGCGGGCAGCGATCTGGCCATGATGAAGGCCATGCTGGGCGTCGCCAAGGCGTCTGTCGGGTTCACCAAACTTGCGGGCATCGTTCTGACCGACATGAGCGGCCTGGAAAAAGCCGCCGCGATTGCCACCTGCGTCGGCGGCATGACTCTGGCCGTCGCCTCGGCAAGCGGGTCGTTCTGGGTGTCGATGCTGGCGATGGTAACCGCAGTTGCGATGTTCGTGATCGACACCGCCTTGGCGGTCGATACCTACAAAAAGTGGCAGGCGATCTGACCCGAAATCAAAGACGCCCGCCATTTGGGCGGGCGTACAAATCTTACAGACCGGGGTTCAGAACCGGTACAAAACGTAACAAATACGTTTAGCGGCGGATGCCCAGCTTTTTGATCAGGTCCTGGTAACGCGCCTCTTCCTTGCCCTTCAGGTAGTCCAGCAGCTTACGGCGCTGAGCAACCATTTTCAGCAGACCACGACGACCGTGGTTGTCTTTCTTGTGGGTCTTGAAGTGCTCGGTCAGGGTGTTGATGCGCGAGGTCAGGATAGCAACCTGTACTTCAGGCGAACCGGTGTCGCCTTCTTTGGTTGCGAATTCTTGCATGACGCGTGCTTTTTCAGCGGCAGTGATCGACATCGGGGTCTCCTTTAAAAGGTTAGAGTTGATGGCGCAGGCCGGGATGTCGTCCAGCACAGGCCCATGGAGAAAACCGCACCGATTCCGATGCGGATGGGCGCGTATAAGCGCAATTGACCCAAATGGCAAAGGGTTTCTGCGGGCTCAGGCCATCTGCCCGTATTGCGCCAACTGGGCTTCGGTGATCAGCTGAATGTCGGCCGCTGTCATCCCTTCGGCACCATATACCTGCGCAACTTCTTGGCCATCTATGAAAACCCTTGTCAGGTTGGCGTTTTCGGCGTCGACCTCAACCTCGATTGCCGGGTCGGTCTCATCCTCCCACGTCACCAGCAGCTTGTCTTCGCCGGGTTGAAACCCCATCACGGTCACCTGATCGTCGCCTGGGTTCAACACGATATCATCGGCCCCGTCTCCGCCCGTTACCACGTCTTTGCCGCCTGCCAGAATGGTATCGTCACCCGCACCGCCGTTCAGGAAATCCCTTTCGGCGGCCCCCTCTTCGATCCCGAAAACAAAGTCGTCTCCATCCCCGCCAAAGACGGTATCCTCACCTTCGCCCCCGTTCAGAACATCGTCCCCGAACCCGCCCTGCAACGCATCATCCCCTGCGCCACCGTCCAGCCTGTCGTCGCCCTGACCGCCAAACAGTTCGTCCTCACCCGCACCGCCATCCAGTGTGTCGTCACCAAAGTGACCGTAAAGGGCGTCCTCCCCGTCATCTCCGAACAAGAGGTCGTCATCCGCCTCACCGTGCAGGATGTCATTTCCCTGCCCGCCCGATATCTCATCCGCGCCGTCGCCCCCGTGCAGAACGTCGTTGCCCTTGGCACCGCTTATCGTGTCGTCCCCGCCATAGCCGTTGATCTGATCGACACCGTCCTGCCCGGTAATCACGTCCGAACCATCGTCACCGGCAATCACGAGATCGCCTTCAAACTCCGAGATCACAGTCCCGGTGGAGGGTGCCTCGTCACTGTCCGGCGAAGGTTCGGTGTCGGTGCTTTCCGGATCTTCGACACCCTCGCCGATGACCAGAAACTCACCAGTATCAACCTCGGCTGATGGTTCACCTTCGGGGTTTTCATCCGGCGTGTCGTCCTCTTCGATCAGAAAATCGCTCATCGCGTAAGCAGCGCCGCCGATGGCGGCCAGTCCAAGCAATCCGGCCAGAAACATGGAACCCCTCCGAAAGCATGATGCTCCGAGGGTGGAATATCCCATATCGCCCGTCACAGGGTCAAAGGTAAACCTTTGAAATGGTTAACCCTTGTCACCAGAGCTCAGGCTGCTGCGTATAGGCGATATAAAGCGGATGTTTGGGGTGGCCGTCCTTGGTCAGGCCCAGATGGAACAGCGATTGGCCGGTGCCGCGCAACAGGGTTTCCACCGCAGGGCCACGCTCCAGATGCGCGCCATGCGTGCCCCAGGCCGCGATGACCTGATCGGCCCATTGCACGCCGTCCAGAATGGCCGCGTCATTCTCGGGCCCGACCGGATCGGCGGCAGCCCGCATCTTGCGCGGGTCGGTATCGCGCCACGCAAAGATGTTCGTGACCTGAAACGCCCCGAACCCCAACGCGCGTGCGCGCCGTTCACAGCGTTCAACCGTCGGATCGTTCTGCACCTCGGTCGCGGTTGACGGGTTCAGCATCACAAATAATGCCTTGCGCCCTTCAGGGTCCCAGATGCGGGTCAGGCTATAGCGGTATTTCTCGCAATCGGAGTATATGGCGGTCGAGGGCGCGTCGCCCTTGGTGTGGGAACGGGTGATCATGCCCTTCGCCTAACACGGCTCTCAGTCGACGAACACCCGGCTGGGGTGCAATTCACCGGATTTATAGATGCCAACGGCCACGGCCTTGCCGTCGAATGATGCCCAGGCCTCGTCGCCGTATTCAATGTCTGAGGCCAGCACCATGCCCGGATTGCCATTGCGCAGACGGGTTGCCCCCTCGGCGGTGCATTTCAGCTCGGGCAGGTCGGACAGGCCGGTTTCCAGTGGGTGCAGATATTCGTCCAGCGCGGTTGTTTTCGCCATCTCGTCGATCTGCTCGATGCTTAACCCGTCCTCGGCCTCGAAGGGGCCGGACCAGATGCGGCGCAGTTCCTTGACGTGGCCGTGGCACCCCAGCGCCTCGCCCAGATCGCGGGCAATCGAGCGGACATAGCCGCCTTTGCCGCAGGTCATTTCCAGCACCACGTGATCTTCGTCGGGGCGGTCGACAAGGATCAGTTCCTCGACCCAGAGGGGGCGGGCGGTCAGTTCCACATCCTCCCCGTCGCGGGCCAGTTTATAGGCGCGTTGGCCGTCGATCTTCACCGCCGAGAATTTGGGCGGCACCTGCATGATATCGCCCAGAAACGGGGTCAGCGCCTGTTTGATGTCATCATCCGAGGGGCGCGCATCGCTTTGCGCGATCACTTCGCCCTCGGCATCGTCCGTGTTGGTGGCCTGCCCCAGTCGCACGGTAAAAGTATAGGCTTTCAAGGCGTCGGTGATATAGGGAACGGTCTTGGTTGCCTCGCCCAAGGCAATTGCCAGAACGCCGGTCGCCTCGGGATCCAGTGTGCCCGCATGGCCCGCCTTTTTGGCATCCATCGCCCAACGCACCTTGTTGACCACGGCGGTCGAGGTCATGCCCGCGGGCTTGTCCACCACCAGCCAGCCGGAAATGTCGCGACCCTTGCGTTTGCGTCCCATCTTGCACCTTGAATCTTGCTAAGGCGCGCGAGTTAACGGATCACTCTGCCACTGTCAATTTGCGGGCGTTTCTTCGACGACGCCGACAATCGGCCCCAGCGAGAACCCCAGATCCGAGCGGTTGCTGGCCCGCTCATACATCCGCGAGATATTGCCGTCGAAAAACAGCGCGTTTGGTGTGCCAAGCACATCGCGGAACAGACGCCCGAACTCGTGGAAGGTGACATAATCTTCCGAGATCGCAAACACCGCACGCGTACCATCGGAACTGGTGCCGACGCCATTGCGAACATAAAGCGAGGTCGAATCGGGCAAGAAGCGCGGGTGCAGTTCTCCGTCGATCACAAGCATAGGGCCGGATTGGGTGGCAAAGCGGCAGGTGGGGGCCTGATCCACGTAATCAAGCGTTTCAAACACATCCGCCCGGCCCTCACGGATGCAGAACACGCCATTGGGCAGCAACCCGAAATTTCCGGGGCCGGGGTTGGTGATCACACGCATCTGCTCCTGGCCGTCCTCGACATAATGGCCAACGGGTGAACGGTCGTCGTGATACATGCCCGCGTTCATCGCAAAAGCCAGCCGTTCGCCTTCCGGGGCCAGCACTTCGTTGACCGACGAAAAATGCCCCAATACCTGACCGTCTTCGCCGTTAAGAAACAGCCTCAGATCTTCATTGGCGGCATCGACGTTGCAAACCGTATAACGTTTGTCCTCATGGGTCAGCTTTTCACAAGTGACCGCTCCTGCCTGCGCGGCCCAAAGAAGCGTCGCCAATGTGACAAACGTGCGGATCACTCGTCCAGATCGCGGCGCACCGCGTCCTGTTCGAACATGCGGCGGGTGTCGTCCAGACGGTCGAACGTGTCATCCAGCCGAAAGCGCAGATCGGGCGCGAATTTCAGGCCGACTTTCTTGCCGACCATGCGCCGCAGCTCACCCTTGTTGCGGGCCAGAAGTTCGATCACGTCCTCCTGCCCTCTGCCGCCAAGGGGCAGCACATAGGCGGTGGCGATCTTCAGATCGGGCGAGGTGCGCACCTCACCCACGGTGATCGACATGCGATTCAGGTCGGGGTCGTGGACATCTCCGCGCGCCAGAACTTCCGACAGGGTGCGGCGGATCAGTTCGCCGACACGCAGCTGCCGTTGGGACGGGCCGGGGCCATCGTGGAATTTGTTCTTTGCCATAAACCCCGATCTAAGCGCAAAGCAGGGCTTTGCCAAGCGGGCGCGAACCGGGTAGGAGGCTTTGAGCCGACTTAACGAAAAGGACCAGCGCAATGACCCATATTCCGGGGATCGTCATCACAGGGGCTTCGGGCCGTATGGGGCAGATGCTGATCAAGACCGTGACGGACAGCGATCAGGCGCGTCTGGTCGGCGTGGTCGAACGCAAGGGCCATGACTGGATCGGTCAGGATGTGGGCACGGTCATGGGCGGGCAGGCGCTGGGCGTTACCGTCACCGACGACCCGCTGGAGGCCTTTGCGCAGGCGCAGGCAGTGATCGACTTCACCGCGCCCGAAGCGACACTGGAATTCGCTGCGCTGGCGGCGCAGGCGCGCTGTGTGCATGTGATCGGCACCACCGGCATGTCCGACGAACAGATCGCAGCACTGGAACCCGCGTCGCGCCATGCGGTGATCGTACGAGCCGGAAACATGAGCCTTGGCGTCAACCTTCTGGTGCAATTGACCAAAAAGGTCGCAGCTGCGCTGGATGAGGATTTCGATATCGAGATCATCGAAGGTCACCACCATCACAAGGTAGATGCACCTTCGGGCACCGCCTTGATGCTGGGAGAGGCCGCAGCCGAGGGGCGCGGCGTTGCGTTGTCGGACGTGTCCGACCGGGGCCGGGACGGCATCACCGGTGCGCGCAAGCGTGGAGATATCGGTTTTCACGCTATTCGCGGCGGCGACATCGTGGGGGAACATGATGTCCTGTTCGCCGCCCCCGGAGAACGCATCGTCCTGCGCCATCTGGCCACCGACCGCGCCATCTTTGCCCGCGGCGCGTTGAAAGCGGCGCTGTGGGGGCAGGGCAAATCCCCCGGTCAATATGACATGGTGGATGTGCTTGGGCTGTAAGCCATAGACGGGCCGCTCGACGGCGTTACACTCGGGCGTATGCGGAACCTGACATCACGTGTGATGACCGGATTGGTGCTGGTCCTGTTCTATCTGACCCTGCTGCCCTTCGTCGCGCAGGGGTTTGACATGATCGGCGTCGGGCTGTCTGAGAGCGCGGCACAAAAAAGCTACTTGTTTGCCTATGACCAGAGTGTCGCTAATGCGGCGATGATGTTGCATATCCTTGCCGGAACGGTGTTGGTGGCTCTTGTGCCGCTGCAGCTGCTGAAAGGGCTTCGGCTGAAATACAATCGGTTTCACCGCGGCTTGGGTGTGGCTCTGATTGCGTCGGCTTTGATCACCGGGCTGGCAGGAATGACCTATATCCCCCTGCGGGGAACGATCGGTGGACCGATGATGTCTGCAGCGTTTTTCTTGTATGGGCTCTGCCTGTTCACTGCAGCTCTGATGGTGGCGCGCATGGCTGTAATCCCGGATCGTGCTGGCCATTGGGCATGGGGTCTGCGGCTGTTCTGGCTGGCGCTGGGGTCGTGGCTCTACCGTGTGCATTATACGGTTTGGTATCTGTTGACCGGCGGGTTGGGGTCAGAGCCTGATTTCTCGGGCCCTTTCGATCAGGTTCAGAACTTCGCGTTCTTCGTACCATACCTGCTGGCTACGCAGATTTGGATCGCGCGTTGCCGATCTGCTCATCGGGGGGCTCTGATCACAAATCCCTGATCTTGTCGGCGCGCAGCGGGCAGGCGAGGTAGACGCCAAATTCCTGACCGATATCAGCGCTGACGCGGGCGTGCACCGCACCCTGCCGATCGAGGAACCGCTGGTTGTCTTCAACCGGGAATATCCCCTCGTGCCAGATACCGGGATGGATATACAGCCCGCGCGAACCGTCGCACCAGAACGCCACCACCTTTTCTGGTGTCAGGTTGTCGCCGGGCAATGCAGCAGGAATGATGAAGGGCTTGTTGTCGAGCGGCCAGAACATCTGCCCGCCATCCGGGTGGTAGTTCATGTGCCACAGCAGCACCTGATCGCGGGGCGCTGTTTGGCGGCTTGTCTGTGCCTGCTGCGGATCGGTGGACCAGCCGAGGACATAGTGGCCATTGACCGCTTCGTTCTCGCCATAAAGTACGTCGCCCTTCCACTCACCACGAAAGGTGCCTTCGACCCAGCCGCCTTCGTCGCCGGTGCCTTCATCGATCGGCCGCCACCCCTGTTGTGGCCAGCGGGTGATCTCGATCTCGAACCCTTCGGGATCATCGACCAGACACCCATAGCCTTTGACCGAGGCGTCCGTCGCGCGGATCAGGGGAACCTCGTGCCAGGGCAACGACGGTTTGGTGCTGGCTTCAAAGATATATTCCGGGGCGTTCATGCGGCCTCCATGTGCTTGTCGACCATACGCTGCACCATCGGCGCAAAATGTGCAAAGTCAGGGGTTTCCATATCCGCGCGTTTTCCGGCCTCATCCAGATAGCGGACCTGAATGATCTCTTTCAGGTTCGGGTTGGCTTCGAATGCGGCAACTTCTTCGGCGCTCATCGGACCACCTTGCAGTTCCAACGTGTGAACCGATGCGGCGGACAGGCGATTGAAATACTCGGGTTTGGTGGCACAAAGATACCGCTTGGCCGCCACGTGATAGCGGCAGCAATCGGTGATGACCGAAGGGAAGAACTGCTCCAGTACCTCGGCGCCCGCGTCCTCATGATGACGGTCTTCGGTGTCATCCGGGTGGTAGGTGCCGAACTCGGATGTGAAATGGCCGATGTCGTGCAGCAAGGCGCCCACGATAATTTCCTCGGGCATCCCGTTCTGCTCGGCAATGGTGGCGCCTTGCAGCATGTGCTGGGCCATGGTGACAGGCTCGCCCAGATATTCTTCACCGCCGCGGCGCGCAAAGATGTCACCGATGAAGGCGACGATATTGTCCCGGTTCAGGGTCGAGAAATCAGGTTTCATTCCGCCGCCTCCGGTTGCGCCATCTCCATCGCCGCCAGTGTGGACAGCAACCCGTCCTTGTCGGCGTAACATCCCTGCAACCAGCGCGATCCGGCCCCGGAATAGCCAAGCCGCGCGTGCAGGACGCGGGTGTTGTCGACGATAAAGCTTTCCCCCGGTTCCAGTTTGAACGACACGCCCATCGCCGGATCGTCGATGATATCTCCCAGTTGGCGATAGGCGGCGTAATAAGCCTCCATCTTGTCAAACGGCACATCCACAAAGGGGGCGGAAGAGCGGTTGTTGAAGCGGATGCCGATCAACTCGCCATCCGGCGACAACTCGATCATCGGGCGGCGCGACCGCAGGCAGACCCCGTCCGAGCCCTTGTACTCGAACCGCGCCGGATATCCAGCCAGCAGGGCAAAGCCTTCGGGGTTTGCGTCACGCAGTTTTTCGATGGCGCGGAAGCCGTCAACAACGATGGACTCTCCACCTTCAGCCGAGTTTTCCAGACAATAGAGGATTTGCAAGGTCGGCACCGGGTCGCGATAGGGGTTGTCGGTATGCGCCTGAAGGCCAAGCCCGGTATAGGCAAGGTTGGTCGGGTTCACCTCGGTCCGCACCTCGAAATAGGGGCCATAATTGGTTTCGCGGACATAGCCGAACAGGTCAGCGACCTTCAGCAATGATTCAGGCTCGGTCGGGCCGCCGGTCAGCTTGGCAAAGCCGAACTCGGCCACAGCGGCCAGCCAATTGCGCTTGGCCGCCGGGCTGGCATGGACCTCGTTCCAATCGCCGCTGGGCGCGGCGATGCCACTTTCCCAGGTCGTGATGCCGGGGGCGATGCGACCCAGCGCAATGTCATGATCGCGGTCGTAGCTGTTTTCGGCCAACCAGTCCGCCGGGAAGGTGACGGTTTTGCCCTCAGGCTGGAACGTGACTTGCAGGTCGCCCGCGACCACCTCGGCTGAACTGACCGAGATGTCGGCAGGAATATCGCCGATGGTGATCAGGCGCTGACCGTTGCCCGGCGCTCGGGTATCAGCGTCCAGCGCGTTGTCGCGCAGCCAGATGGCGTGGAAACGGGCCTTGGCCCCGGTGTCAAACGCGACTGTAACAATCGAGGTGTCGTGGGTGGCGGTGCGCAGCATTGGGGGTCTCCTGTTCGGCGCGAGCTTTGGTTGAGCAGATACGCCGTTCGTGGCATTACGACAATTAATCCTTATTTCGGCTGAGGCTTGGAAAAACTAATGGCTAAGAATAAGACCGGATTACCGCCGCTGGATTGGTTGCGCGTGTTCGAAGCCGCTGGGCGGCTTGGCGGGTTCTCGGCGGCTGCGAAAGAGTTCGGGTTGACGCAGGCCGCCGTCAGCCAAAGGATCGGCAATCTTGAGGCGTGGCTGGGCCGGTCCCTGTTTGTGCGCGAGGCGCGCGGCGTGTCGCTGACGGTCGAAGGTGAAAGCTATCTGCCGTTGGTGCAGGACAGCCTGCTGGCGTTGGAACGCAACACTGAGGATCTGTTTGGAAAATCGCCACGCGAACTCAGGGTCGCCGGGTTGTCATCAAACATCCACGCCCTTGTTGTACCAGCCCTGCCTGTGTTCCGAAATCTGCGCCCCGAGGTGCGGGTGATGACCGACTCGGTTGCGCGCCGGTCGTCGCTGGATGAGGAACGCACCTGGCTGCAAATCCGCTATGGTCGCGGCGTGTGGGCCGGGCGCGACGCGGCATTGATCGCGCATGAGGTGCTGGTGCCGATGGCCGCGCCGGGCGTTGAATGGGGTGCCCCCCTGATCGATCTGCGCGGCGAGCGTCCGGGTTGGCGCGAGTGGAACCGGAAATACGGGCACGGGGACGTCGCGCCATCACATGTCAGTTTCGATTCGATGGAACACGCCGTTTCGGCGGCAAGGCGCGGAATGGGGATTGTGCTGGGCTCGGTTCCGCTGGCGTCCGGTGATCTAAAGGATGGCCGGTTGCGCAGGTTAGAGCTGCCAGAGCTGCAGACCAAGGACGGATATTGGCTGACATGGCCCGAAGATCGGGCGCAGTCCAGAAAACAGCGCGCCCTGATCGATGATTTTCTGAAGGCGCTGCGCGGCTGAGGGCCTAGAAATCGATGGCGATGCCTTTCTTTTCCCAATCACCGTAACGGGCGGGGTCCAGCCCATCGCGCCCGCCCAGTTCCTTGGGCATTTCCCTGGCTTCGGCCTGGGCTTTTTGGCGGCGTTCTTCCGCTTCGGCCAGCGCGCGTTGGGCGGCGGGGGGCAGGTCTTTGCGGTCGTCACTCATGACATCGGGTTCCTTTCCGTGCATAGCCTTGATATACGCCCGCGTCCGCCAATGGCAATGCGGGCACAGGTCACATGAAGGCGGTACTATGACAAACAGCGCGACAGCAGCACGGCGCAGCGCAATCTATCTGTTGGATCAGGTTCTGGGCGAAGGCCGCCTGTTGTCTGAATGCCTCGCTGCGGGCGCTTTGGATCGGTTGGGGCCAGAGGATCGCGCGCGTGCCCAGCGGCTGGCGTCGGAAACCCTGCGCGGGCTGGAGCGCGCCGACCGTCTGCTGGACAATCACCTGAACCGAACACCCGCCCTGACCGTACACAACGCGCTGCGGCTGGGCGCGGTCGAGCTGTGCAACGGGGAAGCTGCGCATGGGGTGGTGAACTCCATGGTTGAAATCATCAGCCGCTCGCGCAAGCACGGGCGTCTGAAAGGGCTGGTGAATGCCGTTTTGCGCAAGGTCGCGTCCGAGGGTCCCGAAGCATGGCCGAAAATGCGTGTCCCGCGCCTGCCGGAGTGGTTGCGAGACCCGCTGCTCGCGGCGTGGGGTGCCGAAGCGGTGGCCGGAATGGAACAGGCGCATTTCGCGGGCGCACCACTGGACCTTACACTGAAGCCGGGGGCGGAAAGCCCTTCGGGCGAAAAACTTCCCACCGGGTCTGTGCGTATTCTGGAAGCGGGTCAGGTCTCGGCCTTGCCGGGATACAAGGCTGGGGAGTGGTGGGTGCAGGACGCGGCAGCCGCGCTGCCGGTGCGTGTTCTGGCACCGAAGGCGGGCGAAAAGGTGTTGGACCTTTGCGCGGCACCGGGTGGTAAAACCATGCAACTGGCTGCGGCGGGCGCGGATGTGACGGCGCTGGATGTATCCGCGGCGCGCACAGAACGCGTGCGCGAAAACCTAGCGCGAACCGGATTGACGGCAGAAGTCATCGTGGGTGACGCGCTGGACCATCAGGGTCAGTACGACGCGATTTTGCTGGACGCGCCCTGCTCGGCCACGGGTACGATCCGCAGGCATCCTGACTTGCCGTTTGCCAAGGATGGCTCGGAATTTGGCGGATTGATCGAATTGCAGGCGCAGATGTTGGCCCACGCATGGACGCTGCTGAAACCCGGCGGGCGGCTGGTCTATTGCACCTGTTCGCTTCTGCCGGATGAGGGCGAGGTTCAGATCGAAGACGCGCTGGGTATGTATTCGGACATGCGTG
Organism: Ruegeria sp. N7; assembly: GCF_056531345.1. Taxonomy (NCBI): domain Bacteria; kingdom Pseudomonadati; phylum Pseudomonadota; class Alphaproteobacteria; order Rhodobacterales; family Roseobacteraceae; genus Ruegeria; species Ruegeria sp. N7. The sequence continues at coordinate 28,311 of NZ_JBQFLR010000020.1, forward strand.
TTGATCGCGAGGCACTGAAGCTCTCCGGCATCGAAGACAACTGGATCACCGAGGAAGGCGGCCTGCGTCTGCGGCCCGACTACTGGCCCGATCGAGGGGGTATGGACGGGTTCTATATCGCCTGCCTGAACAAATCCGCCTGAGTGCACGCTTTTCGATGACTTGACGATCGGCGCGGTCTATCGTTGGGTCTCAAGCGCCAGCAGAGCGCAAGGGGCAGAGTAACACGCGCATGTCAAATTCGGACACCATGGCCAGTCGGTGGATGCGGTTTCAGAACCGTTTCTACGCGCGTCTCAGCCAACGGCAAAAGACCGCCACGGGGTTTGTTGCGCAGCCCCAGCCGCGCACCGTTGGTTCGTTTGCGCGCGGGCGGCAGCTGGTTGCGGGGAATCTCTTGTTCGCCGGCTATCTGGTCGAGGCAGACGATACAGCGTTGTGGGATGTCATTGCCCCCAGCGCCGGCTTTGACGAGGAACGCCATGGTTTTGCATGGCTGGATGATCTGGCCGCCGTCGGTGATATGCGCGCACGGGAAAAAGCGCAGCGCTGGGTCTGGGGCTGGATCGAGGCGCATGGCCGCGGGCAGGGCCCGGGCTGGGTACCTGACCTGACCGGGCGGCGTGTGATGCGCTGGATCAACCATGCACTCTTTCTGCTGCGCGGGGCAGATGAGAAGCAAAGCAAACTGTTCTTTCGGTCTTTGGCGCAACAAACATGGTTCCTGTCCAAACGCTGGCAAGCTGCGACGCCCGGGTTGCCGCGTTTCGAGGCGCTGGCCGGCCTAGTACAAGCCGGGTTGGCGCTGGAGGGGCTGGAGCAGATGGCCGATCCGGCCTTGCGGGCTTTGGCTGGCGAGTGTGACCGGCAAGTGGATGCGCAGGGCGGTATTCCAACACGCAACCCGGAAGAGCTGCTTGAAGTGTTCATGCTGCTCAGCTGGACGTCGGCGGCGCTCAGCGATCTTGGACGCGGCACACCTGTTGCGCAGGCCAAGGCGATCAAGCGGATCGCACCGACCTTGCGCAGTCTGCGCCATGCGGATGGCGCGCTGGCGCGGTTTCACGGCGGTGGGCGCGGGGTCGAAGGGCGGCTGGAACAGGCGCTTGCGCAAAGCGGCGTCAAGCACAAGGCGGCGACCGAACTGCCAATGGGCTATGCCCGCTTGTCCGCAGCACGCACCACGGTGATCGTGGATGCCAGCGCGCCGCCGTCCGGAGCGGCCTCATTCAACGCGCACGCATCCACGCTGGCGTTCGAGCTGACCTCGGGGCGTCGCCCTTTGATCGTGAATTGTGGATCGGGGGCCAGTTTCGGGTTGGATTGGCGCCGTGCCGGGCGTGCGACCCCATCTCACTCAACCCTGTGTCTGGACGGGTTCTCGAGCGCGCGGTTGGCCAACCCGTTGCCGGGCCGCGAAAGTCAGGCGCTGGTCGATGCGCCGCGGGACGTTCCGGTCGATTTTGAAGATGCGTTCGAAGGCATCCGTTTCATGGCTGGGCATGACGGATATGTCAAAGTCTTCGGGCTGACCCACGCGCGCACATTCGAATTGCGCTTTGACGGGCGTGAGCTGACGGTCGAGGATATTCTGCTGACCGCAACCGACAAGGCCAAGCGTCAGTTCGACAGGGCGATGGACGCCTCGGGCCTCAGGGGCGTTGGCTATGACATCCGTTTTCATCTGCATCCTGACGTTGATGCTGCGCTGGATCTGGGCGGGGCGGCAGTGTCGATGGCGCTCAAAAGCGGCGAGATCTGGGTTTTCCGCCATGATGGTGTGGGAAAATTATCTGTCGAACCAAGTGTTTACCTTGAAAAAGGACGTTTAAAGCCACGCGCGACAAAACAGATCGTTCTATCTGGCCGCGCAATGGAGTATGCGACGCGCATCCGGTGGACGCTGAGCAAGGCGCAGGATACAGCCTATGCCGTGCGCGATACGCACCGGGACGAGCCCAAGTTTGACTGACGCCAAAAGGACCTTTGGACCCATGACCGACCTTCACCCCGTGCGCCGCGCGTTGCTTTCCGTTTCCGACAAGACCGGGCTGATCGAGCTGGGCAAGGCGCTGTCCGAACGCGGGATCGAATTGCTGTCGACTGGCGGCACTGCCAAGGCGCTGCGCGATGCAGGGCTAGAGGTGCGCGATGTCAGCGAAATCACCGGGTTCCCCGAGATGATGGATGGCCGGGTCAAGACGCTGCACCCGATGGTGCATGGCGGGTTGCTGGCGCTGCGCGACAATGACACCCACGTCGCGGCGATGGAGGAACATGGCATCGGTGCCATCGACCTGCTGGTCGTGAACCTCTACCCGTTCGAGGCAACCGTCGCCAAGGGCGCGGGTTATGACGAATGTATCGAGAATATCGACATCGGTGGCCCGGCGATGATCCGCGCGGCCTCCAAAAACCATGCCTTCGTGAACGTAGTGGTGGATGTCGAGGATTATTCCTCCCTACTGGATCAGCTGGAAGAAAACTACGGCAAGACGTCCTATGGCTTCCGCCAGTGGCTGGCGCAAAAGGCCTATGCCCGAACAGCGGCCTATGACGCCGCCGTGTCGAACTGGATGGCCGATGCGCTGCAACTGGACGCCCCAAAGCGCCGCGCATTTGCTGGCGAGTTGAAGCAGACCCTGCGGTATGGTGAAAACAGCCACCAGCAGGCAGCGTTCTACACGGACGGCACCAACCGCCCCGGCGTCGCCACCGCCGTACAGCATCAGGGCAAGGAACTGAGCTATAACAACATCAACGACACGGACGCGGCCTTTGAGCTGGTGGCCGAGTTTGATCCGGCGAAAGGCGCGGCTTGCGCCATCATCAAACACGCCAACCCTTGCGGTGTAGCCACAGGCGCAACCCTTCTTGAGGCGTACAAGGCGGCATTTGACTGCGACCGTACTTCGGCCTTTGGTGGCATTGTTGCGCTGAACCAGCCGCTGGATGCAGAAACAGCGCAAGAGATTACGGGCATCTTCACCGAGGTTGTGATCGCCCCCGGTGCCTCGGACGAGGCCAAGGCGATTTTTGCCGCCAAGAAAAACCTGCGCCTGCTGACGACCGAGGCGCTGCCGGATGTAACCGAAGGTAGCAAAACCGTCCGTCAGGTGGCCGGCGGGCTGTTGGTGCAGGACAAGGATAACGGGTTCATCGGCATGGACGACCTCAAGGTCGTGACCAAGAAAGCCCCGACCCATACGCAGATGCATGACCTGTTGTTCGCGTGGAAAGTTGCCAAGCACGTCAAATCCAACGCCATCGTCTACGTCAAGGATGGCGCAACCGTGGGTGTTGGTGCGGGGCAGATGAGCCGTGTGGATTCGGCCCTGATCGCGGCCAAGAAAGCCGAACGTATGGCTGAAACGCTGGGCTTGCCGCAGCCGCTGACCATCGGTTCTGCCGTGGCATCGGATGCGTTTTTCCCCTTCCCCGACGGGTTGATGGAAGCCGCCGAAGCGGGCGCGACCTGCGTCATTCAGCCGGGCGGGTCCATGCGCGACGATGAAGTGATCGCCGCAGCCGATGAGGCCGGTCTGGCGATGGTCTTCACCGGTATGCGTCATTTCCGTCACTGATGCGGTCACGCCTGCTTCTCTGGGCGGCCTTGGCCGCCTTCGCGATCGACCAGATCAGCAAATATCTGGTCGTTCACGTCCTGCGCGTGGCTGAACGGCCCGACGGTATCGATGTTCTGCCACCGCTGCTGGTGTTCAAATACGGCGAGAATCGGGGCATCAATTTCGGCCTGTTTCAGGGCGACTCTGAGGCTGCGCGCTGGTTTTTGATCGGTGTGTCCGTGGTGATCTGCATCGGTGTGCTTGTCTGGCTTGGTCGTTCGACGCGTTCGAAATTCATGTTGTTCTGTGGCGGCATGCTGATCGGCGGAGCGCTTGGGAATGTGGTCGACCGGCTTCTTTATGGGTTTGTTCTGGATTTCCTGAACATGTCCTGCTGTGGCATCAACAACCCGTTTGTGTTCAACTTGGCGGATGTGTTCATATTCGCCGGAGCGCTGGGGCTGGTTTTGTTTGACGGCAAAAAGCCCTCGTGACGCGCGGAATGATATGCGATAAAAGCGCCTGAAACAGGCTGGAGACACCAATGCGGATGCCGCGCGCCATATTTGTTCTGACAGTTGCCGCTGCGGTTGCGGCATGTTCGAATCCCGGACTGCGGGATCTGGCGCCTCCGGGACAGGGTCCGGATGAGTTTTCGGTATTGCCGGTCAAGCCGCTGACCCAGCCTCAGGATTACGCGTTCCTGCCGGCACCGACGCCGGGTGGTGGAAATCTGACAGACCCGACCCCTCAGGCCGATGCGGTGATCGCGCTGGGCGGTAATGCCGCCGCCCTGAACCCCAATGCCGGTGTGCCGTCGTCGGATGCAGCGCTTGTGACGGCGTCCAGCCGTTATGGCGTGCCAGCCGATGCACGGCAAGTGGTCGAAGCCGAGGATGCCGCGTTCCGCAAACGCCGGGGCCGCTGGACCGGTCTGCGCCTGTTCCCCGTCGACCGCTATAATCAGGTCTACGAACGCCAGTCGATCGATCCGTATTCGGAAACCGATGCCGCCCGCCGGGCCGGGGTCGAAACCCCGACCTCGCCCCCGAATGAATAATTCTTAACTTTCCGTCATCGGGCTTGAACCCGGGCCGCACCACCGTAGTTTGAATACTATAAAACGAAACGGAGGATGCCCCATGGTTCGGGCCCTGGCCTTGTCGGCTGCCCTGATCGCCACCACCCCGGCTTTTGCCGGGGGCGGGAAAGAAGCGGTCACCACATTCACTTTGGACAACGGCATGAATGTCGTCGTGGTCGAAGACCATCGCGCGCCTGTCGTGCAGCACATGGTCTGGTACCGCGCCGGATCGGCGGATGAGCCGATCGGATCGTCGGGTGTCGCGCATTTTCTTGAACACCTGTTGTTCAAGGGCACAGATACTTTGGCGCCAGGTGAGTTCTCGGCTACCGTCGCGGCCAATGGCGGCAACGATAATGCGTTCACCTCGTATGATTACACTGCCTATTTCCAGCGCGTCGCCGCCGACCGGCTTGAGTTGATGATGCGCATGGAATCGGACCGTATGCGGAACATACGCCTGAGCGATGAGGATATCGTGACCGAGCGCGATGTGATCCTTGAGGAACGCAACCAGCGCACCGAAAACAACCCGCGCGCCCTGTTCGGCGAACAGATGAGCGCGGCACAATACCTCAATCACCGTTATGGCGTGCCGATCATCGGCTGGAAGCACGAGATGGAAGAACTGGAACTGGAAGACGCGCTGTCTTTCTACCAGACCCACTACGCGCCCAATAACGCCATTCTGGTTGTCACCGGAGACGTTGATCCCGCCGAGGTTCGCACTCTGGCCGATCAGTATTACGGTGTGATTCCCGCCAATGCGGATTTGCCGGAACGGGTCCGGTCGCAGGAACCCCCGCAAACCGCCGAACGTCGTCTGACTTTCAAGGACCCTCGCGTGGCGCAGCCCTACATCCAGCGCAGTTACCTGGCGCCGGAACGCGATCCGGGCGATCAGGAAAAGGCGGCAGCCCTGTTTCTGTTGGCGGAACTTCTAGGGGGCAGCACGACCTCTTACCTGAACGAAAAGCTGCAATTTGATCAGAAAATGGCTGTTTATACCGGGGCGTTCTACCGTGACGTGTCGCTGGATGACACAACATTCGATCTGCTGGTCGTTCCCGCCGAAGGGGTTTCCCTGCAAGAGGCCGAAGATGCCATGGACCAGGCCGTGGCCGATTTCATTGCCGAAGGTGTCGACGAGGACGATCTGAACCGCATCAAGATGCAGTTGCGGGCCGCGCAGACCTATGCGCGCGACAATGTGGACGGGATCGGCAACCGCTATGGGCGCGCCCTGACCAGCGGCCTGACAATACAGGACGTGCAGGCATGGCCTGATATTCTTCAGGCTGTGACCGGCGACGAAATCATCGCCGCCGCCCGCGATGTTCTGCAACCCGAGGCGTCGGTCACCGGCTGGCTGATGCGCGATGATGAGGTAACGCAATGAAACGGTTTCTCGCAACGCTGATTGCCTGTCTGGTTGCTCTGCCTGCCTTGGCCGAGATCGAGATTGAAGAAGTGACCTCGCCCGGCGGGATCACCGCATGGCTGGTCGAGGATCACTCGATCCCTTTCACCGCGCTCGAGCTACGCTTTCGTGGCGGTACGTCGCTGGACGACCCGGACAAGCGCGGCGCCGTCTATCTGATGAGCGGGCTGATCGAGGAAGGGTCCGGCGAAATGGACGCGCGGACCTATGCGCGCGAGCTTGAGGCGCTGGCCGCATCGTTCCGCTATAACGCCGGTGACGACACGGTTTCGATTTCCGCACGTTTTCTGACCGAAAACCGGGATGAGGTCGCCGACCTGCTGCGTGAGACGATTCACGAACCGCGCTTTGATCAGGACGCGGTTGACCGTGTGCGCGCACAAATCCTGTCCGGGCTGCGATCAGATCAGACCGACCCGAACGAGATTGCAGGCCGCAACTTTGCCCAGATCGCCTATGGCGATCACCCTTATGGTTCCGAAGGCAAGGGCACGATCGAAAGCGTCTCGGCGCTGACACGGGATGATGTGGTAACGGCGTATGAAAGCGTTTTTGCCAAGGATCGTCTTTATGTGGGGGCCGTCGGCGATATCACGGCCGAAGAACTGGGCGCATTGCTTGACACATTGCTCGCCGACCTGCCGGAAACGGGCAAGCCCATCCCGGGCAAGGCCAACGTGACCATCCCCGGCGGGATCAGTGTTGTCGAGTTTGACACCCCGCAATCCGTGGCGCTGTTTGGCCATGCCGGAATAGATCGGGACGATCCTGATTTCTTTGCCGCCTATATCCTGAACCACATCCTGGGCGGTGGCGGGTTCGAAAGCCGTCTGATGCAGGAGGTGCGCGAAAAGCGTGGCCTGACCTATGGGGTTGGAACCTATCTTGTGCCCAAGGATCTGGCCTCGGTTTACCTGGGGTCGGTGTCATCGGCCAATGACCGCATTGCCGAGGCGATAGAGGTTATTCGCAACGAATGGGCGCATGCTGCCACCGAAGGGGTGACGCAGAAGGAACTGGACGATGCCAAGACCTATCTGACTGGCGCTTATCCGCTGCGCTTTGATGGCAACGGGCAGATTGCCGGGATCATGGTGGGGATGCAGATGGAAGGATTGCCCATCGATTATATCGCCACCCGCAATGACAAGGTGAACGCGGTCACACTGGAAGACGTGAACCGCGTTGCATCCGAACTGTTGGACCCGGACGGCCTGCATTTCACTGTTGTTGGAAAGCCGGTTGGGCTGGAAACTACCAACTGAACTGCAAGGGGTGAGTTGCGGCTCACCCCTTTTTCATACTCCGCAGCATATCGCCCATCATCTGGCCGAACTTGCCCGATCCGCGCTGATAAAGTGCCCCATCCACGGCCAGAACCGTGCCGCTGATATAGCTGGCCAGATCCGAGCTGAGGAACAGGCAGGCGTTGGCCACGTCCTGCGGCTGGCCCCAGCGGCCCAACGGCACGTCGCGGCGCAGTTCTTCGTGGGCGTTTTTGGTGGGCGCAAGGCGTTTCGCACCCTCGGTGCCTTCGATGAACCCCGGCACAACCGAATTCACCCTGATCCCTTCGACACCCCATTCCATCGACAGCGTGCGGGTGATCTGATCCACCCCCGCCTTGGCGGCGCAAACATGCGACTGGCCTTCGTACGGCAGGTAGGACTGCGGGGCCGAGATATTGATGATGCTGGCACCGGGGCGTTTGAGGAACGGATACGCCCCCTTCATCACGTGGATCGTGCCCATCAGGTCGATATCGATCACGGTCTTGAACGCGTTGACCGACATCTCGGACGCCAGCGCCGGGAAGTTGCCCGCCGCGCCCGAGATCAGCACATCGAAATCCCCAAAGGCGTCATGGAATTGCTTCAGTCCCGCCGCCACAGCGTCGGCATCACGCACATCAAACGCAGCCCCAATCGCATCCTGTGCGCCTGCGGCTTTCAGCGCGGCGATGGTGTCATCGACCTTTTCCCGCGACCGGCTGGCCACGGCCAGTTTGGCACCCGAGGCCGCAAAAGCCTCGGCAATGCCGCGATTGATACCGCTGGTTCCGCCAATCACGATGACGGTTTGTCCTGAAAAATCCATGTAACGCCCTTTATCTTTGATCTACTGGGTGAGCGCCATTCTCTTGACTGAGTTCGTTGCGCATCTCCTCAATCATCGGAAGCACAAGAGTTTCGCGATTTGCGAGTAAGAATACCAAGCACGCAAATGCGCCGACCAAAGAAAAAATCACCAAACGAGCGATAGAAGTCCGATTGGTTTTCTCAGTCGGTAGTACCAAAGTAAACGCTCCCTTGGCGGGAGCCCTACTCGCCGTAGGGCACCCAGATGTTTTTCACTTCTGTTGCAGCCTGAAGGAAGCGGCGGGAATGGTCCATGCTCCAGTCAAATGCCGTCGCGTTATTGACCCAGGTCCGCTTCAGGTTCCCGGCTGAAACGACCTCGATCTCTTTCGACAGGTCGGTGGACGAAAACGACCAGACCGCGTCGACATTCAGATGCGAGGCCAGCGGTTTCGCCAGTTCCGCATGGCTGCCCGTCAGGATGTTGACCACACCGGCAGGGACGTCCGAAGTCTCAAGGATCTGGTAGAAATCCGTCGCCGCCAGCGGGTAGGGCTCAGAAGCCACCAGAACCGTCCGGTTGCCCATCGCAATCGCAGGCGCCATGGCCGAGACCAGACCCAGCAGCGGTGCCTCATCCGCGCAAAGCGCACCGATCACGCCAACGGGTTCCTTCATGGCGATGGCCACGCCCCGGATCGGAACACCATGGACCTGGCCGTCATACTTATCGGCCCAGGCGGCGGCAGTGAACAGGCGTTGGATCGAAGCCTCGACTTCTTTCGCGCCGTCTTTCCTGCCGGTCATGGCGTCGATCCGCGCCGCGAATTCACCGGCACGGGCCGAGAGGTTTTCGCCGATGTAATAGAGGATCTGGGCCCGCAGATGGCCGGTGGTTCTGGACCAGCTTTTGGCACCTGCCGCAGCCTCGACCGCGTTGCGCACGTCCTTGCGGTTGGCAAGACCCACATGGCCCAGCAGGCCGGACTTGCCCCAAACCGGTTTCGAATAACCACCATCGGGCCGCGCCTGCTTGCCGCCGACATACAACTTGGCAGTGCGGTCAATCGGGTCGACCGGTGCCCCTTCGCCCATGGCTGCCTCGACCTTTGCCAGCGGCTTGGCCTTACCCTTGGGTCTGGTATAGGCGGTCAGCCCTTCCCAACCACCTTCGCGGCCAAAGCCGCTTTCGCGGACCCCACCGAACCCGGCAGCGGCGTCAAACAGATTGGTGGCATTCACCCAGACGACGCCCGCAACCAGCTTGGGCGCGATATCCAGCGCAAGGTTCACATTCTCGGTCCAGACAGTCGCCGCCAGACCGTACCGGGTGTTGTTGGCCAGCTCGACGGCCTCTTCCGGTGTGCGGAAAGTCGAAGACACCAGCACCGGACCAAAGATCTCTTCCTGCATCAACGGGTCCGAGGTCTCGAGCCCCGAGATCAGTGTCGGCGGGTAGTAGCAGCCGTTTGCGGGAAGATCGCAGGCAGCTTGATGCACATGGCCCGCTGTGTTGCTTTCGACCATTCCTTTGATGGTCTGCAACTGAACCGGGTCCACAACCGCGCCCACGTCGATACATTTGTCCAGCGGATTGCCGACACGCAGCGTGTCCATCCGGGCGCGCAGCTTGTCGTGGAAACGGTCGGCGATGCCTTCCTGCACCAGCAGGCGCGAACCTGCACAGCAGACCTGACCCTGATTGAACCAGATCGCATCCACCAGCCCTTCGATGGCCGAGTCGATATCGGCGTCATCAAAGACGATGTACGCGGATTTGCCGCCCAACTCCAATGTCAGTTCCTTGCCAGATCCGGCAGTGGCCCCACGGATGCGGCGGCCCACAACAGTCGAGCCGGTAAAGGCAATCTTGTCCACGTCCGAGGCCACGATCATCTCGCCCACGGTACCGTCTCCGGTGACGATGTTGACGACACCTTTCGGCAGACCGGCCTGTGTGCAGATATCGGCAAATAACAGCGCCGTCAGCGAGGTATATTCAGCGGGTTTCATAACCACCGTATTTCCCATTGCCAGCGCAGGCGCGATCTTCCACGCCAACATCAGCAGGGGGAAGTTCCACGGAATGATCTGACCGCACACACCCAACGCTTCAGCGTCGGGCAGCTCGCTTTCCATCAGCTGCGCCATACCGGCGTGGTAATAGAAATGCCGCTGCGCCAGCGGAATATCGATGTCACGCGATTCCCGGATCGGTTTGCCGTTGTCGAGGCTTTCCAGCACCGCAAACAGACGCGAATGCTTTTGCAGCAGTCGCGCAATTGCATACAGATACCGCGCACGGCCCGCGCCGCCCAGTTTCTCCCATTTCGGCTGAGCCTTGCGCGCGGCGGCAACAGCGGCGTCCACGTCGGCCTGCTTGGCCTGCGTCAGCTTGGCCAGAACCTCCCCGGTCGCCGGGTTGCGGCTGTCAAACCCTTTGCCCGGCTTGGTGAAAGCACCATCGATATAGTGTCCGAACTTGTCGCCCTGATCGACCAGCCAGGCCAGTGCCTCGGCGGCGCTTTCGGGGGCGGGGCCGTATTCCATGGTCTCAAAAATCTCTTTGACTGTCATGACTTCATCTTTTCCCAAATACTCACTGTCCAGACATACCCACGGGCTCAGCCCATCGAGTGTCTGTAACCAGCCGAGTAAGCCCCGGTGACATAGTGTTCCAACTGCCGCTCGATATCGCCCAGCAACGATGAGGCGCCAAAGCGGAACAGATCCGGTTCCAGCCAGCGATCACCCAGCTCGTCCTTGATCAGCGACAGATAAACCAGCGCGTCCTTGGCTTTCGAAATACCACCCGCAGGCTTGTAGCCGACCCGATATCCGGTGCGGTCATAATAGTCGCGGATCGCGCGGATCATCACCAACGACACGGGCAGGGTGGCGTTGACGCTTTCCTTGCCGGTCGAGGTCTTGATGAAATCCGCCCCGGCCATCATGCACACCAGCGAGGCGCGCGCGACATTGCGCAGGCTACCCAATTCTCCGGTCGCAAGAATGGCTTTGACATGGGCATCGCCACAAGCCACGCGGAACGCCTTCATCTCATCATACAGGGCCTGCCAGTCCCCCGACAGCACGTGACGGCGCGAGATTACGATGTCGATTTCCTCGGCCCCGGCCTTCACGCTTTCCTCGATCTCAGCCACGCGCAGATGGAACGGGGACAGGCCTGCGGGAAAGCCGGTGGACACGGCAGCGACCGGAATGCCAGTGCCTTTCAGAGCGTCTACGGCGGTTTCGATCATGTCGTGATAGACACAAACCGCCCCGGTTGTGATCGGCGGCATGTCCAGCGCCTGAAGAACCGAAGGCGCAACCGGCTGACGGGCCTTTGCACACAGGCGGCGCACACGGCCCACCGTATCATCGCCCGACAGCGTGGTTAGGTCGATCATCGTGATGGCTTTCAGCAGCCACGCAGCCTGATATTCCTTCTTGACCGAACGGCGGCCCGGCAATGTGGCCGCACGGCGTTCAATCGCGGAAGTATTGGCCTGAACGGCGCGCACCCAGTCCAGATCCAGTTCCATTCCGGGGTTCCGGGGTTCGGTCACTTGCGGCAGATGCGCGGTGCGCACGGGGCTTTCTGAGCTCTGCGTATCCATGGTTACGTCCTTTGGGAGGTTTGCGACAAAATCGCACGGGTGGCCCGGGAATGGAAGGTGTTCCAGCGCAATGATCGAATATTTTTGACCATTTGGACAAATAATTGAGGTTTTCTTGCGAATAATTCTCATTAGCGTTGACTTAGTTGCGAATGGTTCTCATATTTGATCCAACACGTATCTAAATCGAGGTTGGAAATGATTCGTCAGCATTGCCTTGCATTTTTGGCTCTGGCCCTTTCGGTGCCAGCCATGGCTTTTGCCGGGGCACCGCTGAAAGTGGTGGCCACGACGGGCATGATTGCAGATGCGGCCCGTCAGGTCGGCGGTGATCTGGTTGAGGTCAGAGGGCTTATGGGCCCCGGCGTTGATCCCCATGCCTATCGCCAGACGCGCAGCGATATTGTTGCGATGACACGGGCAGACCTGGTTCTGTGGCACGGCCTGTATCTCGAAGCGCAAATGGAAGACTTTTTTCATGACCTCGTGCGGAAACGGACCGTCATTGCGGTTGCAGAAGGCGTAGATCAGTCCATGCTGCGTGCGCATGATGATTATGCCGACAAGTATGATCCGCATGTCTGGATGACACCCGCGCTGTGGCGCGAGGTTGTTCTGGAAGTACAGCGCGCGCTGACGGAGGCACGCCCCGAAGCCGCCGAGATTTTTGCCGCGAATGCACAAGCCCATCTGGCCGACATAGACCGTCTGACGGCCTATGCCGAGAAAACCCTGTCTTCGGTACCGGACCACAACAAGGTTCTGGTCACAGCCCACGACGCCTTTGGCTATTTCGGTGAAAGTTTCGGGTTCGAGGTTCTGGGCATTCAGGGCATCTCGACCCAATCCGAGGCGGGCCTGAACCGGATCGGAGAGCTGGTTGACCTGTTGGTTGATCGCCGGATCACGGCGGTCTTCGTCGAAAGCTCGGTTTCTGACAGGTCGATCCGCGCGCTGATCGAAGGGGCCGCAGCCAAAGGGCACGAAGTGAAGGTCGGGGGCGAGTTGTTCTCGGACGCCATGGGCGAGGACGGCACCTATGAAGGCACTTATATCGGGATGCTGGATCACAATATCACCGTCATCGCAGGCGCATTGGGCGGAGAAGTTCCCGATCGCGGCATGAACGGCAAACTGTCAGCGGGGTTCTGAGAGATGCTGGGGCTGATCAGCAACGAAGGTGTGACGGTCCAGGAACAAAACCTGGATAACAGCCCTCTGGCTGTTCGGGGCCTGACGGTTTCCTACGGGCAAAAACCTGCGGTCTTTTCGGTTGATATGACGGTTACGCCTGGCGCGATGACCGCCATTATCGGGCCAAACGGCGCTGGAAAATCAACGCTGCTCAAGGCGGCGCTGGGCATCGTTACGCCATTGTCGGGGCAGGTGACCGTATTTGGTCAGCCGCTGAATTCGCAGCGCCCGCGTGTTGCCTATGTTCCCCAGCGTGCCAGTGTGGACTGGGATTTCCCGACACGGGTGATCGACGTGGTTCTGATGGGTCTGTCTCGTGAACTGGGCCTGTTGGGCCGCTTGCGCGCGCGCCACAAGGCCCGTGCGATGGATTGCCTGAACCGTGTGGGTATGCGCGATTTCGCGGATCGCCAGATTGGCCAGCTGTCCGGTGGCCAGCAACAGCGTGTGTTTCTGGCGCGTGCTCTGGCTCAGGATGCTGATCTGTACCTGCTGGACGAGCCGTTTGCCGGTGTCGACGCCGCCACCGAAAAAGCCATCATCGCGGTGCTGAAATCCCTGAAAGAGGCCGGTAAGACAGTCGTTGTGGTGCATCACGATTTGGCCACCGTGACCGACTATTTCGACCACGTTTTCCTGATCAATACCCGCAAGGTGGCCGAGGGGCCGGTGGCCGAGGCGTTCACGGCGGAATCGCTGCAATCGGCCTATGGTGGCAGGTTGGCAACGGCGCAGATCGATCAGATTTCACGCGCGCTGGGATAGTTCATGCTTTGGGATGCTCTGACCCTTCAGCTTGGCTATAACGCCACGCTGGTTGCCATCGGTGCAACATTGCTGGGCGTGTCGGCGGGCGTGACGGGGACATTCCTGTTTCTGCGCAAGCGCGCCCTTGTCAGCGACGCAATCAGCCATGCAACCCTGCCGGGCGTCTGTATCGCTTTCATGGTGCTGGTCGCGCTGGGCGGGGACGGGCGCAACCTGCCGGGCCTTTTGGTGGGGTCCGCTATTTCCGCCTGGGTTGGTCTGTTGTGCATGAATTGGCTGACACGGCGCACCCGCCTGGCCGAGGACGCCGCGATCGGTGCGGTTCTGTCCGTGTTCTTCGGCTTTGGGATCGTGCTGCTGACGGTCATCCAGACCATGGGGGTTGGCCGTCAGGCCGGGCTGGAAGGTTTCCTGTTGGGTTCAACCGCCGGAATGCTGTGGGCCGATGCGGTGATCATCGCACTTGGTGGCGCCTTGACGTTGGCGCTGGTGCTGATCATCCGCCGTCCGATGACCCTTGTCGCATTCGATCCCGAATACGCAGCGGCGCGCGGGTTGCCAGTGCATCGTATCGACCTGGCCATGATGGGGCTGGTCATGGCCGTGACCGTGGTCGGTCTGAAAATCGTCGGCCTGATCCTGATCGTGGCGTTGCTGATCATTCCGGCGGTGACCGCCCGGTTCTGGTCTGACCGCTCGGAACGCGTTGTTCTGCTGGCCGGGTTGGCAGGTGGACTAGCCGGATTTATCGGCGCTGCCATATCCGCATCTGCGCCCAATCTTCCAACCGGCCCGATCATCGTACTGGTCAGCTTTGCCTTTTTCCTCGCCTCCCTCTTCTTCGCCCCGATGCGTGGCGTTCTGGCGGCGGTGCTGCGGCATCTGCGGTTTCAGCGCCGGGTGCATATTCGTCAGGGACTTCTGGCGCTGGCACAAGGGCAGAAGATCTATGAACCCCTGACCCTGCGTTTGCTGCGGCGTGCCGGGCTGGTCCGGGCGGATGGCGTGGCGACGGACACCGGCAAGGCCCGCGCGGCCAAGGCCCTGCGGGATGAAAAGCGATGGGAAATCGTGCGCGCCGATCAGGCGCACGAGGCGACAGCTGCGCTCTATGACGGGTTGCGTGATATCGAGACCGTTCTGACACGCGACCAGATTGATGAGATCGACCGCCAGATTGGCGGACCGCAGGGGATACCGGCATGAGTGGTGAAGAATTCGTTCCGCTGTCTCTGACGCCGCTGCTGATCGGAACATTTGCGGCCATCGCCTGTGCCTTGCCCGGCAACTTTCTTGTGTTGCGAAAACAGGCGCTGATCGGCGATGCGATCAGCCATGTAGTGCTGCCGGGTATCGTTGTTGCGTTTCTGCTGACAGGTGCCATATCCACCTGGCCGATGATGTTGGGTGCGGCTGGGGCCGCGGTTCTGGCTGTTGTCCTGATCGAGGCCATTCGCCGACTGGGGCAGATCGAACCCGGGGCCGCCATGGGCGTGGTCTTTACCACCATGTTCGCAGCAGGCGTTCTGCTGCTTGAGCAGACGGATACGTCAACCGTGCATCTGGATGTGGAACATGCGCTTTACGGCAATCTCGAAAGCCTGATCTGGCTGGACGCGACCGGGTGGTCCTCGTTGCTGGACGCTCATGCCCTTGCCGGATTGCCCCCGGAACTGCCCCGTATTGCGCTGACACTGGTGGGTGTGATGCTGTTTACATGGCTGTTCTGGCGGCCGCTGAAAATATCCACCTTTGACGAAGGTTTCGCCCGCACGATCGGTATTCGCACGGGACTTCTGGGCATGGCGCTCGTCATCACTGCGGCTATCGCGGCGGTTGCCGCTTTTGACGCTGTGGGCTCGATCATCGTGATCGCGATGTTTATCTGCCCTCCGGCAGCTGCGCGGATGCTGACCAACCGGCTTGAGGCACAGATTGGCTGGAGTGTCGTGATCGCTATAACCTCCGCCGTGACGGGGTATGTGATAGCAGGCTACGGGCCCCTGTGGCTGGGTGCAGCGGATGCGGTCAGTGCGGCAGGGATGATCGCAACAATGTCCGGGCTGATCCTGGCGCTGGCGGCCATGTTTGGCCCATGCCGCACACGCGTTGGTGTTCAGACGTCAGCCTGAGACGGCATTTTCCTGCCGCAGATGCCTATGCGTCATCGGCCAAACTCTGCCCAGATGCCGTTAAGGTTAATCTTAAGCAGATTTTTGGGAAGTCTCGTGCTAGAGGGCTGCCCATTGATTAGCTGAACACACCACTCACTTTGGTACGCCCGGATGGTACGGAATGGGGATTCATTCACGGCCATCCGGGCGCCACTTTCCGATCAGAAGACATGCTCAAACCGGTGGCAGAATCGTGCGCGGTTGTGCTAGGTCTAGGGGTATGGCGCAAACAAACCCCAATATCAGCGAAAATCGCCCCGTGATCAGACAGCTTGACGATGCTGCCATCAACCGTATTGCGGCGGGTGAAGTGGTGGAACGCCCGGCCTCGGCGGTCAAGGAACTGGTCGAGAATGCACTTGATGCCGGGGCCGCGCGTGTAGCCGTCGAAATCGCCGACGGGGGAAAGACACTGATCCGCGTGACCGACGATGGCTGCGGTATCCCGGCCCAAGATTTGCCGCTTGCCCTGTCGCGCCATGCCACATCAAAGATCGACGGATCGGACCTGCTGAATATCCACACCTTCGGGTTTCGAGGCGAAGCTTTGCCCTCGTTGGGGGCTGTCGGACGCCTGACCATAACCAGTCGCGTGCCCGGTGCGGACGCGGCGCAGATCCATGTTGCGGGTGGCAAGATGGGTTCGGTCAAGCCTGCCGCCCTGCGCGCGGGCACGGTGGTCGAGCTGCGCGATCTGTTTTTCGCCACCCCCGCACGGCTGAAATTCATGCGCACCGACCGGGCCGAGGCGCAGGCGATCACGGACATGGTGAAACGGCTGGCGATGGCCGAACCATCCGTCACATTTACCCTGCGCGATGTCTCGGGCGGTGGCGAAGGCCGTGTTATCTTCCGCGCGGATCGCGAGAATGGCGACCTGTTTGATGCCCTGCACGCCCGTCTTGCCCGTGTGATAGGGCGCGAGTTTGCCGAGAATGCGCTGCGGATCGATGCCACGCGCGACGGTCTCAGGCTTTTTGGTTATGCGGCCCTGCCGACCTATTCCCGTGGCGCTGCGGTGGCGCAGTACCTTTTCGTCAACGGGCGTCCCGTGCGCGACAAGATGCTGACCGGCGCTTTGCGGGCGGCCTATTTCGATTTCCTCAGCCGGGACCGTCACCCGGCCGCGGCATTGTTCATCGACTGCGACCCGACATTGGTTGACGTGAACGTTCACCCTGCCAAGTCCGAGGTCCGGTTCCGCGATCCCGGCGTTGCGCGCGGGCTTATCGTGTCCAGCCTGCGCCACGCTTTGGCCGAGGCAGGGCATCGTGCGTCATCGACCGTGGCCAATGCGACCCTGGGTGCAATGAGACCGGAGCCTGCGCAGTCTGCACCAGCGCGGGTCTATCAGATGGATCGCCCGTCGCCCGCAGCGCGCCAGGCCGCGTACCGGGCGCAGGCTCCGGGTTTTGCGGAACTGGCGCATGATTACAGCGGCAGCATTGTCGATCCGACCCCGGTTGCACCCGTATCACAGGGTCAGGAGCCTGATGCGCAAAACCTTCCGCTGGGCGCTGCGCGCGGGCAGGTGCATGAAAACTACATCATCGCCCAGACTGCCGATGGAATGGTGATCGTTGATCAGCACGCCGCGCATGAACGGCTGGTCTATGAAAAGCTGAAAACACAGATGGCCGAGACAGGCGTCGCGGCGCAGGCACTTTTGATCCCTGAGATTGTTGAGTTGTCCGAAGGCGACTGCGCCCGTCTGATGGCGGTCTGTGATGATCTGTCCCGTTTGGGGCTGACCATCGAACCCTTTGGCGGAGGCGCAATTGCCGTGCGCGAAACCCCGGCCATTCTGGGCGAGGTCGATGCGCGCGCGATGATCCTGGATATCCTCGACGAACTGGCCGATCAGGGCGAAACACAGATGGTGCAGGCAAGGATCGAGGCGATCCTCAGCCGGGTTGCCTGCCACGGCTCGGTCCGGTCCGGCCGCCGGATGCGGGCCGAGGAAATGAACGCCCTGCTGCGCGAGATGGAGGCGACGCCGCATTCCGGCCAGTGCAATCACGGGCGACCCACATATGTGGAACTGAAGCTAAGCGATATCGAACGCCTGTTCGGGCGCAGTTGATTTGGTGTCAAACAGGCCTTAAGAAGACAGAAACAAAACGAGAACATACTGAACCCCATGATCCAGATTGCAGGTATTGAAATAGCGCTGAATGATCCCGTGATTCTGGTTGCGGGCGGAACAGTCGCGCTGATCCTGCTGCTGCTGTTCCTGTCGTTGCGTGCCGCCAATCGCTCGGCCCGGATGGCGGAACCGCTGGCGCGGCAGATGGCGCTTCTGGGTCAGCATGTGCAGCAGTTGGGGCAGGGGCAGGAACAGTTGCGCGGCGGCTTGCAGCATGTTTCGGACACACAGGCCAACGCGCAGGTGCAGGTGATCCAGACGGTCGAGGCACGCTTGTCCTCGGTTCAGCAGCAGATGAATGACCGGCTGGCGGATAACGCGATGAAATCGGCTCGCGCGCTGGCCGAGATGCAGGAACGGATGAAGGAAACCCTGCACGGTTCGTCAAAACAGACGGCGACATCACTGACGCAGCTGCAGGAACGTCTGGCCGCCATCGACAAGGCGCAGGACAATATCACGAAACTGTCGGGCGATGTTCTCAGCCTTCAGGATATCCTGTCGAACAAGCAGCGGCGCGGGATGTTTGGTGAGATTCAGCTGAACGATATCGTGTCCAAGGCGCTGCCCGCGGACAGCTATTCGCTGCAAGCCACCTTGTCGAACGGCAGGCGCGCGGATTGCCTGGTGCATCTGCCGAACCCGCCCGGCCCGATCGTGATTGACGCGAAATTCCCGCTTGAGGATTTCGAGGCACTTGCCGCCGCGCAGACCAAGGCGGATGTTGAAAGATGCCTGCGGGCTTTTGGCGCTGCCGTGAAAGTGCATATCAAGGCGATTTCCGAGAAATACATCCTCGACGGGGAAACCGCTGACGGTGCCCTGATGTTCGTCCCGTCCGAAGCGATCTATGCCGAGCTGCACGCCCGCCTGCCCGATGTGGTGCGCGAAGGGTTTGCCGCAAGGGTCTGGATCGTCTCGCCCACCACCTGTATGGCCACGCTGAACACGATGCGGGCGATCCTGAAAGATGCGCGCATGCGTGAACAGGCCGGTGCGATCCGCAAAGAACTGGGATTGCTGCACAAGGACGTGGACCGTCTGGGCGACCGCGTTTCAAACCTCGACCGTCACTTCGGGCAGGCGGCCAAGGATATCTCGGAAATCAAGATCAGTGCCGAAAAGGCTGGCCGCCGGGCGCAGCGGCTGGATAATTTCGACTTCGAAGAAATCGCGCCCGATACTGAAACAGAGGTTGTGCCGCTGGCACGTCACGAAGGCTGAACATCCTGTTGAAGAACTGAACCGGCACCGGGCCGGTTCTGATGGGCCAGCGCCTGCAAGGGTTCAGATACGCAGAAAGGGCTGGAACAGGCGCGGCATCAGCTTGTTGAATTTCAGCGGCGCGTCCGTAACCGCCAGGCATATGCAGTCTTCCGAGATATCCGCGACAGGTGTGTGTTCCAGATCCTCGTCGGCGATTTCAACATCGCCACGGGCAAAATGGTCAACCTCGTCCGAGAAAGCCCCTTGCAGAACCATTGTCAGCTCCATGCCGTTGTGGCCGTGATCCGGCACGGCAGCACCGGCCGGAATGAACAGCAAGCGGGCGGTGGCGTCTTTGGTGGTCGGCAGGATCGCCTGTTTGACACCCATGCCAATCGACCGCCAGCGGATGTCCTTGACTGTCCCGCCCACGTAATCCTGCAACGGGGCTGGCAGAACTGCACATCCCGGGCGAACGGGCTTGGGCGCCGGAGCACCTTGGGCGATCAAAGCCATCGTGGCCGCCAGGGAAGTTTCACTCATGCTGGCACCCTCACTCTGCTCGTCCAGAACTTGTCCGCCAACGGCGTCATAACTTTCAGCGCGCGCGCGGCAGTGGTCGCACAGGGACAGATGCGTGGCGACCATCAGATCGAAGGCTTCGGGCAGACCGCCTGCGGCATAGGCCATCAGCAGGTCATCCGTCAGGTGATGTTTGATCAACTTGCTCATCTTACTCATCTCAGTTCATCGCGTGGCGCAAGCGGTCCAGCGCCAGCCGTATGCGTGATTTGATCGTTCCCAGCGGCAACCCGGTCTGCGATGCGATTTCCCGGTGACTCAGGTCGCCGAAATATGCCTTCTCGATCAGGTCCCGCTGTGCATCCGGCAACGCCTTCAAGGCGGTGCGCAGTTGCGCGGTTTCCTGTTGCAGCGCGATGACGTCATCCTGATCGGGCTCAGCCTCGGGCCCCCAACCCAGATCTTCGGGTTCAGGGCGGCGTTGCTTGCGCAGCACGTCAATGCGCTTGTTTCGAGCGATGGTGAACACCCATGTGGCTACGGTGGCACGCGTCGGGTCGAACAGGTGGGCCTTGTGCCACAAGGTCGCCATCACTTCTTGCGCGCATTCTTCTGCCATGGTGGCATCAGCCCCTGACTTCATCAGGAACGCCTTGATACGTGGCGCGAAGTGCTGGAACAGCTCGGCAAATGCCGCCTGATCCTGCGCATCCCGGATGCGTCTGACGTGGTCCACCCATTCGGCCCTGGTCTCGCGCTTGCTGTTGATTTCGTTCACCCGCCTACCCTTGATGCGTTTGTGGACGCGCCAAGGTTGAGGGGCGGGTGTTTCAACCGCTGGTCCGTCCAAGGTCGCTGTATTGGTCTCGGTAAACATAACCATATTACGGCGCATGTCCCAAGCCGGATCACTTTATCGGAACATTTTGATCCGCTCCCGGCCAAGTCTCGTAATATGAACACCAGCGGCAAAAAAGAAATCGCGACTGCTCTGGCGGTTATGCAAGGACCAGAAGGCATCGGATGGCAAAAACGATAGATCATGTTGCAGGCCACACCTATCACGGCCGCAAGGGGGCAATCGACAACGCCTTCCGGTATTCTGTCGATTACATCCTGTTTGATCCCGAAGCCCGGTTAACCACGCCTTTTCTGTTTTCAATGGACCGGACAAATGTCACCAACTGGCGAACCCGCGATCACGGAGGAGAGCCAGGTCAAGGCCATGGTGCCGCCTGGCTGCGCGCGCGATTTGCCGAGATGGACATTCCGCAACCCGCGCAGGTCATGCTGCTGACCCAGCCAAGGGTGCTGGGCCACGTTTTTAATCCCGTCAGTTTTTGGTTTTGCTTTGACCGCGATGATCAGCTTTACGCCGTGGTGGCCGAGGTGACGAACACCTTTGGAACGCGCCACAGTTATCTGTGCCATAAGCCGGATTTTTCAACCATCGAACCAACCGACCGATTGGCGGCCGAAAAGGTGATGCATGTCTCGCCCTTCCAGAAGATTGAAGGCAGCTATACGTTCCGCTTCGACTACAGCCCGGATCGGGTTGGTGTGTGGATCGACTACACGCGCGCGGGTGGCGGGTTGATCGCGACACTGACCGGACCGCGCCAGCCATTGACCAGCCGGGTGATCCTTTGGTCTTTTCTGCGTCGCCCATTCGGTTCGCGGCGCACTTTTGCGCTGATCTTATGGCAGGCCTTCAGGTTGTGGCTGAAAAAAGCTGCCTTCCGTCCGTTTCGCAAGGAACCTGTGCCTGATCATCCAGTATCGCGTGTGGGGCAGTGACCAGCCTGTTTGTTCAAGATCAAAGACGCAGGCGCCTGCCAGTGGTTGTGATGGCGTAACAACCGCGAACACGAGGAGTCGAAGAGATGTTGGAAATCTCGGCAAGAAAAGTCGCCCAGGTCGCCATGATGGGCCGCGAGCTGAACCGGGCCGAGGGCGAATTGCGGGCGTTCATCGACCGCATGAGCGAAGACGAGCAGGCCGAACTGGTCGCCATCATGTGGATCGGGCGCGAGAGCTTTTTTGCGGAAGATCTGGCCGAGGCCATCGCCACCGCCAAGTCCGAGGCTTCGACCCCTTGTGCAGACTACCTGATCGGAACACCGCACATGTCTGACCACCTTGAGAATGGTCTGGACGCACTGGGGATATCTGCGGAAGACGTGGAAAACGATCTGATGTAGACCGCGCGACATCATCGCTGCCCGGTGCCTGCGTCTGGCGGCGCCGGATATTGCCCGCCAAGGCAGACTAACAGCGACGGGGGTGTCAAGCTTTCGAGCGAGGTTGGTGAAAGTCTGTATTCGGTTTCTCTTTGCCTTCGAAGCCGCTGCGAATAGGTTTCTATGTGATCTTCTTGAAAAGCCGCCACTTTCCCAAAGGTGCGGCTTTGTAAGCCGTGTATTTCTACTGAGGTAGACAGTTTTCTGTCGCGGCCTTGAGGAAATCATTGCTGAACGGGGATTGCGCGTGGACCATGCTACATAGAACATGTGGGTCAAGCGGTTTTCACCGGTGATCGTACCGCGCGCAATCGATGAAGCGTCCTACACTGAATTCTTGGCGCATGGACGCCATATAGGTCCGTGTGCATGTCCATGGAAAGTGGATGTATCTCTACCGCGCTTTCGACAAAGCGGGAAATACTCTTCATCTCATGCACCAAAACGAAAGTTCTGCCTAACGTTCTCAAGAATTTGCGGAACAACCGCCACGGTTGTGGCTGGACTGTGGATCCGTTTCAGTTGCTGGATGTCAGCCTGATCGAAAATGCTGCGCCAGAAAATCAATCAACGCGCGCACCCGGGTCGTCAGGTGACGATTGGGTGGATAGAGCGCATAGAGGCCGAAGTTTTCCGTTTCATAGTCCTGAAACAGGTGCTCTAGGGTACCCTCTTCCAGACTGCGGGCAATCACATAGTGCGGGCAACGCGCAATACCCAGCCCGGCGATCGCCATGTTGGCAATCGCCGCCGGGGCATTGGCATGAAACATTCCCGCCACCTTGACCACAATATCCCTTGTCCCGGCTCGAAACCTCCATGCTGTTGCGTCGGCCGGATTTTCGTCAATCAGGCAGTTATGTGTGGCCAGTGCCATCGGATCACCCGGACGCCCCCTTTCCGCTAGATAATCAGGCGACGCGCAGACGATCAGCGGCATATCGGACAGCTTCCGCGCAATCAGGGTCGAATCCCGCAACACCCCGATCCGTATGGCAAGATCGAACCCCTCTTCAACAAGCGCCACGCGCGAGTCCGACAGTTTAAGGTCGATATCGACCTTCGGATGCGCCCGCAGAAACGAAGCCAAAGCCTGAGTCAGGTTGATGCTGCCGAACCCGGTTGGTGCGGTTAATCGGATTGGCCCGGCCAGTGCCGATTGCCGCTCCTGAACAAGGTCTTCCAGCTCGTCGATTTGTTCCACGATCGGGCGGCAGCGTTCAAGGTACGCGATGCCGACGTCCGTCAACGAAACGCTTCTGGTTGTCCGGTTGAACAGCTGCGTCGATAGCTTGGCCTCCAACTGGGCAACATACTTGCTGACCAGTTTGGTAGACAGGCCCAGCCGCCGCCCCGCGGCAGTGAACGATCCCTCATGAGCAACCGCCATAAATGCCCGCATCGTGTCAATTGTATCCAACGCAGCGCTCCTTCGTCAGGTTGGTGTTTGGTCAATTATACCCAATTTGTTCATAGTTACTGAATAAAACGCAGGATTATAACTAAGAAAGGTTTTGCCATGTTCTAGCCAGTGACCGCTGACGAACATCGCCAGCTCGCTCCCAAGAAACTCCTCCGAAAGGAAACAGACATGCCAAACGCAATCCGTATCCACCGTCATCCCTTGTCCGGGCATTCACACCGGGTGGAACTATTCGCCAAGCTTGGCGGCATCAATCACGAGCTGATCGATGTCGACCTGCTGTCTGGCGAACACAAGAAAGAGCCGTTTCTTTCCCTGAACCCTGCCGGGCAGGTGCCGGTGATTGAGGACGGTGAAATCGCGATCGCCGACTCCAACTCTATCCTCGTGTACCTTGCGCGGAAATACGCGCCTGATTGGCTGCCGACTGATCCGGTGCGCGAGGCGGAAGTTCAGAAGTTCTTGTCGCTGGCCGCCGGCGACATCGCCCACGGCCCTGCGGCAGCACGATTGATCACCGTTTTTGGCGCTCAACTGGATGCAGAACGTGCCAAGGCCATCGCCAAATCCGCCTTTGACCGGCTTGAGGCGCATTTGAACGGACGCGACTGGCTGGTCGGAACCAGCCCATCCATCGCTGATGTCGCGATCTACAGCTATACGGCCCATGCGCCTGAGGGAAACGTTTCACTGGATGATTATCCCAATATCCGCGCCCTGCTGGCCCGGGTTGAGGCGTTGCCCGGCTTTGTGGCCATGCAAAGCACCAAGGTCGGCCTCGCCGCCTGACACCAGAGCGCGCCCGGCCGTCAGGACCGGGCGCATGCGTCCAAACTTTGCCGCCCCAGGAGAGACCCCATGATTTCCATCGAACCCAGCGACAGCAGCACTTCCCCTTTTCATCGGGGTGAACACATGGCGCAGGCGCGGCTGGGTGTCCGCGACATTGAACACTGGGCACGGAAAGTTGTCCGCGACCACATGCCCGAACAGCATCGGGATTTTCATACCGCCCTGCCGTTTCTTGTGATGGCCGCGCGCGATGCGCAAGGTCGGCCCTGGGTTACGTTATTGGAAGGGCCAGACGGGTTCGTCTCTGCACCAGATAACAAAACGCTTTCCATTACTGCCTTGCCAGCCCAAGGCGATGCATTGCACGGTGCCCTTCACCCCAAAAGCGATGTTGGCATCCTTGGTATTGAACTGGCCACGCGTCGGCGCAACCGTATCAATGGCCGCGCCGGACGCGTCACTCCGACCGGTTTTGATTTTCACGTTGACCAGACCTTTGGCAACTGCCCGCAGTATATCCGTGAACGCGCGTGGCACCGGGTTGATGACTCGAGGCCCGGACCGACAACACTCGGCCAATACTTGACGCCGGATCAGGTCCGGTGGATCGAAACAGCCGATACTTTCTTTATCGCCAGCGGCTATCGCGAAGAGGGCGAAAGCCCGACTTACGGGATGGATGCGTCCCATCGCGGTGGCGACCGTGGTTTCGTGCAGGTTCTGGACAACCGGCGGCTGCGGTTTCCCGACTATGCCGGCAATAACCACTTCAACACTATCGGCAACCTGTTGCTCTACCCAAGGGCGGGATTTCTGTTCGTCGATTTCGAAAGCGGCAGCTTGCTGCAACTGACCGGCGTCGCCTCGATCGACTGGGCCAGCGATGAGATCACAAATTTCCCGGGGGCGCGGCGGCTGGTGACACTGGAGATTGACGAGGTCGTGGAAATCCGCGCGGCAGTCAGCCTCAGATGGACTTCGGATGCAGATTCTGTCCGATCGCTCCGCCTGATCGAAAAGATCCGTGAAAGCGTCGATGTCGCCTCGTTTGTTTTCGAAGCTCGCGACGGTGGCCACTTGGCTGGGTTCGAGCCCGGGCAATACCTGCCAATCGAGCTTGAAATTCCAGGGATCGCCGAACCGGTGCGCCGGACCTATTCGCTCAGTAACGGACCGAACAATCATCGCTATCGGATTACGGTCAAGCGTGAGCCAAAAGGGATCGCATCGCAGTTTCTGCACGATCATCTGGAACTGGGCGCAATCATCAACAGCCGTCGGCCAGCGGGTGATTTCACAATGACTTGCGACCGGTGCCCATTGGTTCTGGTCAGCGCAGGTGTTGGTATCACACCGATGTTGAGCATTCTGAATAAGGTCGCAGACGAGCGCGGCAACCGCCCTGTCTGGTTCATCCACGGTGCTCGGGACGGTCAGCACCATCCAATGGCCGGTGAAGTTCACGATCTGGCCTCTAGGCGGCCGGGGATCACGACGCATGTGGCCTATAGCCAACCAACGCCAGAGGATGAGTTCGGAATGGACTATGACTCGCATGGCCGTGTCGATGGGGCGCTTCTGGCGCAACTGATCAACGATGCCAGCGCGCATTACTTTCTGTGCGGCCCTGTCAGTTTCATGGCCGAGATCCAGGCCGATCTGGAACGCCGCGGCATCTCTCCGGAACATATTCACACCGAAAGTTTTGGCCCCACTGGGTGATTTGACGTGATCCTGCGTGGGCAAATGAAGCTCAAACCACCAGAGCAAGGACATACGTGCCTTTTGTTCGTTTCGTTTGCATTGTGTTGTTGGGATAGCGTTCACCGGCCGGAATGATTTCGCCATTCCAGCTTTCAATCGAAACTCACCGGCTTGTATTTGAGTAGTTCGAGTTTTTAGGCGTCAGACACCAACTCCTCAGTTCCTCTCGCTGTTATTCCTAAGTCGTTCCTACGATTGCATATACGTCTTAGGAAAAGTGCGACGCCCTCGGCCGCCTGCCGACACAGAAACCTCCCCAAGCTGCAGTAAGAGTGGCAGGTCGAAGTTCGACGCTTCAGTATTCCAGTGCTGCCTCACGTTTCAGGCGGCTTGCGGCAAAATCGACAAATGCGCGAATCTTTGCGGACACCATCCGCCCTTCGTGGTGCACGATGTGAACCGGTGCAGGAGCCGGTTCAAAATCAGATAACACTGCCTTTAGCCGTCCGTCCGCCAGATATGGTGCGACTTGATAGGACAAAAGCCGGGCCAGACCCTGACCGCGAAGTGCCATTTCGATTACAGCATCGTTGGTATTCATGCTGATCCGTGGATGAACACGCACAAGCTTCGGGTTGCCCAGGTGGTCAAACTGCCACTGGCCTGACGGCGACAGGGCTAGGGAATTGATCAGGACATGTCTGTTCAGGTCATCCGGGCTTTCGGGTTCGCCTGCTTGTTCAAGGTATTCGGGTGCTGCAAAAACAACCTGTCTGACAGAACCGCAACGCATCGCCATAAGGCTGGAATCCGCAAGCGGACCTATCCTGACGCCAACATCCACACCTTCGTCTATTAAATTCACGATCCGGTCCACGTACAGCGTTCGCGCCTCGATTTTGGGATAGTGCCCCAGAAAATCAGCAAGAATTGGTGTGATGAACAATCTGCCAAACAACACAGACGAAGTGAGGTTGAGCAATCCTTTAGGTTCCGCATAGGTCCCGACCGCAGCGTTTTCTGCCTGTTCCAGATCAACGAGAATGCGCTTGGCATCTTCCAGAAATCTGCGCCCGCTTTCGGTCAACATGACAGATCGTGTCGTTCTTACGAATAAACGGACGCCCAACTCGCCCTCCAGTACCGAAATGGTGCGCGTCACAGCCGGTGGCGACATGTTCAGGTTGCGCGCAGCAGCAGCAAAGCCACCCAGGTCGGCCACCTTCGAAAAGACCAGAAGCGCGCGAAACTTGTCCATGTAATTATTCCAAAATAGTGAATAATAAATTCAAGCTTAATATCATTCTGCCAACAATTGAAACACACTATGTCTCAGGCGAAGACACAATCACTCCGCTAAGGCAAAAGCGCCCGCAGGAAATGGGAGAAATGCCATGAATGTAAGCCAAGCCATCGGCCAAAACGTGACTGTTCAGATCGTGCACGGTTTTGTGGACAACGGGCTAGGGGGCAACCCTGCTGGGGTTGTTCTGGATGCCGACGGGTTAACCGAGGCGCAGATGCTGAAGGTCGCGTCACAGGTTGGCCTGTCCGAAACCGCTTTTGTCTCGCAATCCGCGACCGAAGGTTTCAAACTGGACTTCTTCACCCCGAACCGCAGGATCGCGCATTGCGGCCATGCGACCATTGCCGCTTTTTCCCATCTGGAAGCACTTGGCCGTATTCCTGATCCTGTAACCTCAAAAGAAACTGTGGACGGCCCGCGCCGGATTCTGATCAAGGATGGTGCCGCGTTTATGGAACAGTTGGCCCCTAGATATGAAACGCCAGAAGATTGGACCTCTCAGGGTGTCAGTTTGCAGGACGTTTTGGGCTCTTTGGGGTTGTCCCCGAGCAATCTGGATCACGAAATGCCGCCCGTTCTGGTCAATACCGGCAACAGTTTTGTCGTGATCGGAGTAGCTGACAGGGAAACTCTGGCTTCGATCAAACCCGATTTCGAGCAGATCAAAACGATCAGCGACCGTCTGGACCTGATAGGATATTATGTGTTCACAACGGCCCAATGCTCGGACGGGCGCGACGCTACTGCACGCATGTTCGCCCCCCGATATGCCATTGATGAAGAGGCCGCGACGGGAATGGCCGCAGGGCCGCTGGCCTGTGTCCTGCACGACCTGGGTCACCGCCGTCAGCACGGGTTTCTGATTGAACAGGGCATGTTCATGGAAACCCCTTCGCCCAGTTTGATTCAGGTTGAACTGGAAGTTCGTGACGGCGCAATCGCCAGTCTAATGGCAGGCGGGCAAGGCAAAGTCATGCGGTCCTTTCAATTGTCGGTGTGACTAAAACAGCGTTTGGGGCGGCGTGTAACATTGCGCGCAGCTTTGTCGAGCAAGTTGAAGAGCGGTTTCACGCAAATCTTGCCGCGACCCTTCAAAACAACGAACTCTCTCCGAGCGCGGATATCGCAGCTTTTGCTGGGGCGCTCGTTCAGATCGTGACGTTCACGTTGAATAGTCGGGCAACCCAATCAGATCACATGATCAGAGCGCTAGGTATCCAGAATCTCCAGGGTCTTGTCTGAAAACTCGACATCGTTGATATGGCTGTCAATTTCCACAAGTGTTACGTTTTCCGGACAGTTTTTTCTCAGCTCTTCGATGAATCCTGCAAGTCCCTCTGCATCTTCCAAAATCGCCCCGGCCCTGTCCCAATCGTTACCGCCTCTGAGCGGCACAAGCAGAACAGTCGGGCCGGTTGCTTCAGAAAGTTTTGCGCACATGGTGCGTGCCATCTCGCGCCTTTGCTCGGCGCTCATGCTGACCGCAGTAATTAGTCGGTTGTGGTCATGAAGGTCATGATCCGCCAACGCTGGAGGAACGGGATGCCAGCCTACCAAATCGACTAGATCATAACACCCAATCGAAACAATCTGCGGCACACCAGCTTTGCCCGCATTGGTCATGCGATCTTCGCCGGCGCTGATGGCTGATCCCAACATGTGGTTGCCGACTTCTTGCGGTGCAAAGTCCAAAACGGCGGCGAATTCACCTTTTGAAGCAAGGCTTTCAAATGCGCGCCCTCCCATGCCCGTAGCATGGAAAACGGCCAGTTCAAACCCGCGCGCCTCAAGGGCGGGCTTCAGGTGCACCATATAGCGCAAGACTGTTTTGCCGAAGGATGTCATCCCGATTATAGGGCGGTCTTTCTTCATCGGACGGGCAGCGCGTGCGGCCCCCAGAACCGCGCCAGCGGCTTGACGGAGAGAGGCTTCGCAGACCGAGTTAAGCCCGTAAAGACCACCAGCCCAAAGGATCATCTGAACGTCTGCCGGCAGCCGCTCGGGCGGGATCATCGGCGAGAAAGAGACAGTTGAGACGATGTATTTAGGTACACCAATGGGCAAGGCACAGCACAGATCAAGGGCCAGATCGGTCCCCATTGAACCGCCCAAAACCAAAACGCCATCGAACACGCCCTCATGGTGCAGCCGTGCAACCAGCAGGGCTGCACCTTTGGCCATGATCTGCATCGCAAGGTTTTCGTCACCGCCATCAATGGCTTCCTGTATTGTGTGGCCACCCTCCTCTGCCACCTGATGCTTGGAGTAATCAGTGGGGTGACTGGGGTCGCCAAGCACACTGATGTCCATGGTTTTCACCAATCCACCCTGTTCACGGATCACGTCAGAGATGAAGTTCAGTTCATCATCTTTGGTGTCATAGGTCCCAACGACAAGAATAGTTCGATTGGTCATAGGCCGCCTTTCAGGTTCAAAGTTTGATCCAAGCTGTTTTCAGCTCGAAATACTTGTCAAAGGCGTGCAGCGATTTGTCATGACCGTTGCCAGACTGCTTGACGCCACCCAATGGAACCGTTGTGTCGGCCCCTCCATAGGTGTTTACATGGACAACCCCTGCCTGAATGGCCCGGATCATGCGGTGGGCGCGCGACAAGTTCGACGTCCATACTGCGGATGCCAGACCGTAATCGGTTCCATTGGCAATTTTGATTGCCTCTTCTTCGGTGTCAAAGGGAATGACCGCAAGAACCGGGCCAAACACTTCATCCGTTGCCAGCCGATCGGTGGGGTGAACCCCCGTTACAACCGTCGGGGCCATGTGTCTAACGTCAGCGCATATGGGACCATTTAGGCCAATTTGATAAGAGAGAGTTTCTGGGTCATCGTAACCACCAAGGAGTGGACGATGAGAAAGACAACGAGGAGCCCTGGCGAGAAGATCGTCAAAGATATCAAGCGGGCAACACGCAAGCAGTATTCCAGCGAAGAGAAGATCAGGATCGTGCTTGATGGGCTGCGTGGCGAGGACAGTATCGCGGAGCTGTGCCGTCGCGAGGGTATATCCCAGGGCCTGTATTACAAATGGTCCAAGGACTTCATGGAGGCCGGGAAGAAGCGCTTGGCTGGCGATACAGCCCGGGCTGCGAACACGGACGAGGTCAAAGAGTTGCGCCGTGAGGTAAAAGACCTCAAGGAAGTGGTCGCTGAACAGACGCTTGAGCTGCGTCTTCTCAAAAAAAGCATGCTCGGGGATGGGGACGACCACGAATGAGGTATGCCGCATCAGAGAAGTTGGAGATCATTAGGCTGGTGGAAGAAAGTCATCTGTCGGCGCGTCGGACACTGGCCAAACTGAGCATTCCCCGCACCACATTTTACCGCTGGTATGACCGGTACCTGCAACGTGGCGAAGCTGGTCTCGCGGATCAATCTCCCAAGCCAAAGCACGTCTGGAACCGCGTTCCCACCGACGTGAAGCGTAAGGTTGTGGATCTTGCGCTAAAGGAGACAGAGCTGTCGCCACGCGAGTTGGCGGTGACCTTCACCGATCAGGAACGCTATTTTGTGTCGGAATCCACGGTCTATCGCACGCTCAAGGCGCATGACCTGATCACCAGCCCGGCGTTCATCGTGCTCAAGGCAGCAGATGAGTTCCAGCATAAGACGACGGCCATCAACCAACTCTGGCAGACGGACTTCACTTACATCAAGGTGCTGGGATGAGGCTGGTTTTATCTCAGCACGGTTCTGGATGATTACAGCCGCTATATCGTCTCTTGGAAGCTTTGCACGAACATGCGGGCGCAGGATGTGACGGATACTCTGGATCTGGCGTTGCAGGCTTCGGGTTGCGATCAAGTTCATGTCGTTCACAAGCCACGTCTGCTCAGCGACAACGGCTCAAGTTAAGTGTCCGGTGACTTGGCTGAATGGTTGCAGGACAAAGGGATGAAGCACTCTCGCGGTGCGCCGTATCATCCGCAGACTCAAGGCAAGATCGAACGCTGGCACCAGACCCTCAAGAACCGCATCTTGCTGGAAAACTACTTCCTACCCGGTGATCTTGAAGCCCAGATCACGGCCTTCGTCGATCACTACAATCATCAGCGCTTCCACGAGAGTATCAACAACGTCACGCCCGCCGACGTCTACTTCGGCCGAGACAAAGCCATTCTCTAAAAAAGCGAAAGGATCAAACAAAACACATTCGAAGCCCGGCGCTTGCATCATCGCAAACAGGCCGCATAATCAAACCAACCAGATGAGCCAAACCCTCCTCTAGTTTAGGCAGCCTTTGGTCCCAAAAACCCTGACGACGGACAGAGCGACTGCTGGGACAGCCTTGAGAAGAAGTTCGACGGGACTCCGGGTAAGAAATGATGGGTCTTAAGTTATATACCTATTGGAGATCGACCACATCCTATCGGGTGCGTATTGCATTAAACCTGAAGGGTGTGCCGTTCGAAAGCTGCCCGGTCAATCTGGTGAAAGGCGAGCAAAGAAGCGCAGCCTATCAAGCGATGAACCCCGGCAAGGGCGTCCCTGTGTTAGAGCTTGAGGATGGCACCAAGTTGACCCAATCTCTGGCTATCCTTGATTATCTTGACCGCGCCTATCCCGACCCGGCGCTTCTGCCGGACGACCCGATTGCGCGGGCCAAGGTGATGGCGGCGGCGCATGTGATTGCGCTGGACATCCATCCGGTGAACAACCTGCGCGTTGTTCAACATTTGGACGGGATGGGGCACAGCAAAGCGGAAAGTGTGGACTGGATGGTCCACTGGATGAACGAAGGTCTGACCGCGTTTCAGGCTATGCTGCCCCAAGGCACCCGCTTTGCCTTTGGCGACATGCCATCGCTTGCGGATATCTGCCTTGTATCGCAGCTTTACAACGGGCATCGCTGGGGTGTGGACATGACGCCCTTTGCGCGTCTGACCGAAATCGAAGAAACCTGTCTGGCCCTGTCCGCCTTCGCCGATGCGCGACCCGAGGTACAGCCGGATGCCGAGTGAGGATCACATGAGCCAACTGAAAAAGTCATGGGTGGACAGCGCGAACTCTGCCGAGACCCCCTTTCCCCTGAACAACCTGCCTTATGGTGTGTTTTCGACCTCAGACAGCGCACCGCGCTGTGGCGTGGCCATCGGGGATATGATCCTTGATATGCGCGCTGCCGAAGAAGCTGGCCTGATCGAGATTGGTGATGAACCCGTTTTCGACGTGCCCTTCTGGAATGAATTGATGGAGCAGGGATCGGACGCATGGGCCGCCCTGCGCGCCCGTCTGGAACAGCTGCTGGGCGAGGCTTCGACCGAACGTGACACTGTTGAGCCTCTGTTGGTCGCCCAAGCCGATGCCGAGCTGCACATGCCGTTCCTTGTGTCCGAATACACCGACTTTTATGCCGGTCGTCAGCACGCCGCGAACATGGGCGCGATCCTGCGCGGCTCGCCCGAACTGCCGGCCAACTGGCTGCACATTCCGACCGGTTATAATGGTCGCGCGTCCTCGGTTGTGATCTCGGGTACGCCGATTCACCGCCCGAACGGTCAGCGCAAAGCGCCCGACGCCGAGATGCCCAGCTTTGGCCCCTCGATGCGTCTGGATATCGAGCTGGAAATGGGCGCCATTGTTGGCAAACCGTCCGAGTTAGGCCAGCCGATCACCGTGGATGAAGCCGACGACATGATCTTCGGCTATGTGCTGCTGAACGACTGGTCCGCGCGTGACATCCAAGGCTGGGAATACCAGCCGCTTGGACCGTTTCAGGGCAAGGCGTTTGGCACCTCGATCAGCCCCTGGATCGTGACCGCCGCCGCGTTGGAAACGTTCCGTGTGCCAACGCCCGAACGCGAGAGAAAGCTTCTGCCCTACCTCGACGGCTCAAAGGACGGCCTTTACGACATTGAGCTTCAGGTGCTGATGCAGCCTGATGGAGCCGAGAAGGCGAGCGTCGTTGGCGAAACCAACTACTCCCGCATGTATTACTCGGCCGCCGAACAGCTCTGCCACCACGCCATCGGCGGCTGTGCGATGAATGTGGGCGACCTTCTGGGGTCTGGCACGATCTCAGGCCCAACCAAGACGGAATACGGTTCTCTGATGGAGATGAGCTGGGCTGGTCGCGAGCCCTTCACGCTCGATACCGGCGAAACCCGGACTTTCATCGAAGACGGAGACACCCTGACCCTGCGCGGTGCGGCCAAGGGCGAAGGCTTCCAGATCGGCTTTGGCGATTGCGTCGGGCAAATCCTGCCCGCCGTTAACTGGCCCAGGTAAGTGGCGAGCAGGGCAACATCGGTAGTTCCGCACCCGCTGTTTGAAAACCTGTGATCCCACTCGATCATGTTGTTCAAAAAGCCATTCCAGAAACTCTGGAATGGCTTTTTGGGTGCGATCAGGCCGTATGATCCACGATCTGCAAGTGCTGGGCCAGCCGGTCGATCTCGGCCATCCAGCCTTGTACCAGTTTTGGGTCGCTTGGGGCTGCGTGAACACCTGCGGGGATTGCGCGGTTCATAACGGCCTCGACGGCAAGTGAAACCGGGATCGATACCAAACGCGCCATCGCTGTACCGCGCTCGTCGCCCCAGGCGTCCATGACATAGGTCTTGTGCCAGACTTCGACGCCGTCTTTCTCGGCTTTCAATCCAACACACAGCACAACGCGGTCGGGCTCACCCTCATCATAGGCGTTTTCGCTCCAGAACTGGTCGGACATCTCTTTCAGACGCGCATCCCCTTCCGGGCCCGACAGGGTTTCGATTTCACGGAACACGTCCGACCACGCATCCGCCCAACCGTTCAGGCGCAGGGTGCCACGGACGAATTCCCTGACGGGCCAGTGATCCTCGAACTGGTACTGCGCCTTGAACGGGATCGAGTCGCGGTTGGGATAGACCTCGAAACTTTCCGGCGTTGGCAGTGGCGCGACATAGCTGCTGATCGCATCCCACGGGCGGGCAACGTCCAGCGGGGCATAGTCGCGGATCGACTTCGATGGTGACCGAAGCGCCTTGAGCACACCCAATGGTGACCAGCTGAACTTATAGCGGAACGGATTCGGGATTTTGGGTATGCCACCGCAATAGGAAATGAAGCTCAGGTGGTTTTGCGGATCGAACGCATCCGAGGCGCGATAGTCATCGACCAGCGCATGCGCCATCAGGTGGTCGATGCCCGGGTCCAAACCAACTTCGTTGACCAGTGCTACACCGGCCTCGCGCGCCTTGTCGTCCAGTGCGCGCATTTCGGGCGCAATGTAAGACGACGACACGAAATTGGCCTGTTTCGAGATCGCCAGCTCCGCCAGTGGTACGTGCCAGTCGCCCGGCAGCATGGACACGATCACTTCGCCCTTCTCAAGCACATCACCCAGTGCGTCGATGTCGAAGGCGCGAATATCGTCGGTCAGGTCTCCGACCTCGGCCTTGGCTTTTTCGATCGTCCGGTTCCAGACGGTGACCTTGTGACCGCCCTCGATCAGACGGCGCAGGCCGGGGATGGCCGACAGGCCGGTGCCACACCAGTGAATCGTCATCGCTCAGATCCCTTCGATATGTGTTTTGTAAATCGCTTCTGCCCGACCCCAGACGCCGCTGTCCAGATCGGTCAGGGTCAGAAGCGACGGCAGAAGCTGTGCCGCATAATCTTCCGAACTTTCGACCGGCAGCATCGACGGCAGGTTATCGATGGCCATCACGTCCATCACCGGATCGGTTGCCACGCGCAAAGCAGGCGCGTCCCATGTGGTTGCACGGTCATAGACCGGCACCGGGTTGTAATCACTGTCCGGGTCGCAGGCGACATCGCCGATGGCGGTCAGGTTACGCGGGGCAGTCAACGCCTCGCGCGGAACAAAGACCGGGGTTCCGGGGCGCGCGAAAATGCAGTTCAGGAACAGGTCGTGGTCCAGAATTTCGGGAAACGGCCCGCCGCTGGCGGTTTCCGCCATGTCCCATTTGGTGACGTCGACGCTCATCGCGTCGCACAGGTCTGCGGCCCCCGTACCCACGCGGCCCAAAGCGCCGATGACGATGGCGCGGGGGCGTGGGGCTCCGGTCGCGTCCAACTCGGCCAGCAATTCTGCGTTCAGAACGTCTTTGCCTGCATACACCCCTACCGGCGGGCATTCCTCGCCCCGTTGTTGCGCCGCCCATGTCTTGAGCGTTACCGCAGCACCTGCATACCCAGCCCAATAGCCAAAGGCGGCAACCCGGCGGCCATCTTCGCCCACCAGGTATTCCAGATCATAAAGCGTGCCGCCACCGGCCTTGAACCGCTCCAGCAGCGCGCGACCCGAATGCTGGCCCTTATAGGCATGGCCGAACATGATGTGGCGATGGGGCAGGGGGGTGCCATCTTCGGGCAGTTCCTTGAGGCCAAAGATGATCGCATCCAGCGGGGCTTCGGGCCACGAATTCTCATCCGCGATTGCACAGCCGGCGTCCTTGTAGCCATCAATCGGAATGGCGCGGACATGGCTTTCCTCAACCGTCACGCGGAGACCTGCGGCGATCAGTGCGGCAGCCCCTTCGGGTGTCAGCCCCACCCGTTCTTCGTTCGGGCGCTGTTCCGCCCTGACCCAGAGATGTGTCATCTTAATTCCTATTGTCAGAGCATCCCGGCAGCGCGCACCGCCTGAACCGAAGGCCGTACCTCCATCGCCTTGCGGAAGGCGAGAATTTTGGGGAAGGCCGAGACATCGACGCCGTCACCTTCCAGCCAGCTGCAAACCACATAAAGATAGGCATCGGCCAGAGAGAACGCGTCCCCCAGAACAAACGGCCCGCGCAACCCGTTTGACGAGATATAGTCGCAAGATGCGGTCATCGTTTGCGCCACCTTGTCCGTCATGTCTTTCCAGCTGGATTTCTTGTCGGCCCAGCGATGCCCGCGCAGCTTGTGGGCGTGGTTCACATGCATGGTCGAGGCCAGATAGAACATCACCTCGCGCATGCGGGCGGCCATGACCGGATCAGCTGGCACCAAATCGGCCTCGGGTGCCTTGGTCGCAATATATTCCAGCAACGCGCCGGTCTCGGTCAGGATGCCGCCATCGACCACCAGTGCCGGAACGCGCCCCTTGGGATTGATCTGCTTGTAGGCCGGTTTTGTCTGTTCCCCATCGGCAAAGTCCAGCTTGATTGCTTCATAGTCCAGCCCGGCCTCTTCCAGAGCAATCGCAACAGCGACCGAGATGGTTCGGGGTGCATAATAAAGCTGCATCAGGGATCTCCGATCTGGTTAGAGGTGGGTTTGCGCGAACTGCCGGTCGGGTGCTTCCAGATGCGGCACCGCATTGAACAGGACCGGGCTCAGCTGTGCGCCAATCGGGTGCAGACGATGCATCGACGTGTTCATGATGGCAAGGGCCACCCGTGCCATTGACGGGATGTCCAGCCCCATCGCCTGACGCACCACCATCGAGATCAACCCGCCCGAGGTCACGACGATGGCCGGTCCGCCCTCGGTCCCGATCTCGTGCAGCGCATCGCGGACGCGGGCTTCAAACGCCTCGAAGGTTTCCGGAGCGCTCTCGATCTTTCCGCTGGCCCAGGCCGCGAAGGTTTTGGGCAAGTGTTCGACAAATCCCTCTCGATCGGTCGGGATTTCGACGCCGTGCTGTTCTTCGAACAACTGTGCAAGGGTGAAATACTCGATCTCGTTCAGCCGTGCGTCGCAGACAGAATCGGTCAATCCCATGCTGGTGACCGTCTCGGTGTGGCGGGTCAGGGTGCCACAATAGACGCGTGTATAGTGGCTGCGGGTGTCACGCAGATGCGCGCCCAGCCAACGGGCCTGTTGATGGCCCAGATCGCTCAGCTTGTCATAGCTTGCTTCGTCGCGCGCTGTCGTGTTTGCCTGCCCGTGGCGCACCAATGTGATATGTGACATGTCGCTCCCTCTTGCGCCGAAGTCTTAGGGCAGGTTCCTTGCCGGGACCAGAGGGGTTTCTTGATCTCGCCGGAAAAACATTCGCAGCTGTCCGGTTTCTGGCTATGGTCGCCCTGACCAACTGCGCCCGGAGGGATACATGGCCGTCGACCACACGCGTTTTCTGGATGATCTGCACAAGCTGCGTGAAATCGGTGCCTCGGGTGTGGGCAAAGGGGTCATCCGCCCGGCCTATTCCAAAGCGGATATCGCGGCGCGCCAATGGCTGGCGGACCGTATGGCCGACGCGGGTCTGACACCGCATTTCGACCCGGTCGGCAACCTGTTCGGGTTGGCGCCCGGCCGCTCTCTGCTCATGGGGTCGCATTCCGACAGCCAGCCCGAAGGCGGCTGGCTGGATGGCGCGCTCGGCGTGATCGCCGCGCTCGAGATCGCGCGGACCAGCGACCAGCCGATCTCGGTCGTCAGTTTTCAGGACGAAGAAGGCCGGTTCGGTGTGACCACGGGCTCGGCGGTCTGGTCCGGCGGTCTGCCTCTGGACAAGGCCGATGTGTTGACCGACGGGGCCGGCGTCAGCTTTGGCGAGGCCCGATCTTCCATGGCGGATCTGTCGCAGGGTTTTGTCGATCCCGCGCGGTTCAGCGGCTTTGTCGAGATGCATATCGAACAGGGCCCCTCTCTGGACGCAGCGAACGAGCAGATCGGCGTCGTGACCGATATCGTCGGCATCCGGGACATGTCGGTCACTTTCGAAGGGCAGCAGAATCACGCGGGCACCACACCGATGCATTTGCGCCGGGATGCGTTTCAGGCGTTGTCACTGTTCAACACGCGCCTCAACGAACGGTTTCGCAACGTGGTGACACCACAAACCGTCTGGACCATCGGGCGGGTCGATCTTCACCCCAATGCGTCGTCCATCGTGCCGGGTCGGGCGCGGTTCTCGATGCAGTGGCGCGATGGCGATCCGGATCGGCTGTCGCGGATGGAGGAGATTATCCGTACCACAGCGCAGGAAATAGCCAGCGAACAGGACTTGGTGCTGACCTACGGCCCTTTGCTCGGGTTGGAACCCGTCACGATGGATCAAACGCTGCGCGCGGCGCTGGAACATGGGGCCGAACAGGTGGCCCCCGGCAAATGGCGCAGGATGCCGTCGGGCGCGTTGCACGATGCCACAAACGTGTCGCGTCTGATGCCCGTTGCGATGCTGTTCGTGCCCTCAATCAACGGTATCAGCCACGATTTTGCCGAAGATACCGCCGAAAGCGATCTTGTCGCCGGGCTGAGGGTGCTGGATCTCGCAGTGCAGTCACTTGACGGACAGGCGCGATAAGGTGCAGGCAAAATACCGTTTTTTCAGGCCATTGCAGTCGGCTTGCCTGGTGTTATCGTCGCGTTCAAAGCTTTGACCGGCAAACCCTTGCAGAGGCCAAATGACAAATGTTGCCTAACGGAAAAAAGTTTCCTATAGGAACGAAATGGATGCATACGCCCGTATACAGACTTGCCCCACAGGCGGCGCGCCGGTTCGCAAGTTGACCGGAATCGTTGCAATATTGACTACTTGAGGCAGACTGACGGGAATGCGTTCCAAACCGAAAGATACGAAAAGGTATCCAAGATGACCGAGATTAGACGCACGCCGCTTTTTGGGCTTCACGTTGAGTTGGGCGGCAAGATGGTTGATTTTGCCGGGTGGGAGATGCCGGTTC
>NZ_JBQFLR010000021.1:0-61481 GCF_056531345.1 Ruegeria sp. N7
CCTCATGCGCACAGTCCCAGAACATGATCCCAGCCTTCGGAAACAGATCCGAAATCGGCATCATCGCAGAGCCAATGATCCCAAACGCATGCTCAATACCATGCATCTGCAAAACCTTAACAAAGGCCTCTTCCGTCGTCATCTTCATAGGGGTGTTCTCCAAGCAAGAGTGAGAAAACCGGGCACCGGGACCCGGGGGTTGATATGGTTTTGGCGTAAGGGTGCGACCTGCGTTAGGGCCAGACGCGTCTGCGGAATATGTCCAGTGCGATCTCAGGCAGACCGGATGGCATCCGCGATCAGTTCGACGCCGGGGCCTATGCGGTTGGTCGAAATTGAAGAGTACCCGAGGCGGTAGAAATTCTGCGGCCTGTCGGGCCCCGAGAAAAACGGAGCACCCGGTTCGATATGAACACCCTGGTTCTGCAGCTTTAGCGCAAGCTGCGTTGTGTTGACGTGCTCGGGGGCCGACATCCACATTGATGAGCCGCCCATGACACCCCGCCCGGCCACTGTCAGCCCGCTATCCTCGATGGCTTTGTCCATCGCATCGCGCCGCTCTTGCAGGGCTTTCGACATACGTCGGATCTGCGCGTCGTAATGACCCAATGACAGAAAATACGCTGCCGTGCGTTGAATATGACCCGGCGGGTGGCGCAGGACCAACGAGCGAAGCGCACGTGCTTCGCGGATGAAAGGTTCGGACCCGACCATGTATCCAAGCCGCAATCCCGGAAACAGCGACTTGGAAAAACTGCCGACGTAAATCACGCGCCCATCCCGATCCATGGACTTGAGCGCGGGCGAAGGTGCGCTGCGAAAGGCCATCTCGAATTCATAGTCGTCCTCGACAACCATTGCATCCAGATCGCGTGCCCGATCCAGCAGCTTGTTGCGGCGGTCGATCGGCATCGTCGCGGTTGTCGGGCTTTGATGGCTGGGGGTGGTAAAGATGACATCCGCTTCGTCGGGGATCGCTTCGGGTGGCAAGCCGTCGCGATCGACGCTCAGGGGCGTCACAGCGCAATCCCAGTGGTTCAAAAGACTTCGCAGCGCGTAGTAGCAGGGATCTTCGATTACGGCCGTGCGATTGTGGGTCAGCAAAATGCGTGAGGCCAGCCAAAGCGCGTTCTGCGCGCCCAGGGTGATCAAGATCTCTTCGGGGCGGGCAACGATACCACGGCGCGGCAGTGTGTGGCGCGCGATGAATTCGATCAGCAACGGATCATCCTGATCCACGTAATCCCCTGTCAGCGAATCGAAGTCTTTGTGCCCCAAGGCGCGAACCGCGCATAATCTCCAGTTGGCGTGGTCAAACAAGGTCCGGTCGGCCTGACCGTAGATGAACGGATAGCGGTATTCGCGCCAGTTGCTGGGTTTCGGCAGGACGTCGCTGTCCAGAAAGCGGCGTGCCAGTGCCCTGTCCCAGTCGACAGATTCCGTGCCGCGCTGCACGGGCGAGTATTTGGGCGGAACCGGTGCGTTTTGCGAGACGTAATATCCTGACCTTCCCTTTGCCGTCAGATAATCATTTGCCAGCAACTCGGTATAGGCAAGCGTCACCGTGATGCGGCTGACACCCAGATGTGCGGCCAGCTTTCGCGAGGATGGCAGTTTTTCCCCCACGTGAAAGCGACCGGACAGAATGCCCTCGGCAATCATCTGCTGGATCTGGGCCTGCAACGTGCCCTGACCGTTGAGCTCAAGAAAGAATGTTTCGACCGATATCCCCATGCCTGCTTATAGGTTGGACTTAAGGCAGGGGCAATCTGGACTTACAGTGTCATGGAAAATTTTCCCAAGGTGGGTTGACCAGGGTCCTTTGTGAAACTACAAAACTAGAAATCTAGTTTAATGGAGGCAACTCATGTGGGAAACTGCTGCTGCCGGATTTTCCGCCATGGGTTCGGAAGCCCGGCTGAAAGTCCTCAAGACGCTAGTGCGGGCTGGTGAGGCCGGTCTGACCGTTGGCGAAATCCAGAACCGGACGGGGATTGCCCCGTCGACTTTGGCGCACCACCTGCGGTTTCTTGCAGCCGGAGGTGTGGTCGAGCAGGAAAAGATCGGTCGCACCACGATCAACCGGGCCTGTTATGACGAATTGAAGACGCTGGCGCAGTTCATTCTTAGCGAATGCTGCGCTGACGCGGTTGGAAAGGCGGCCAACGATGGCTGAATTGACGCAATCGCCCCGGCTGACCGCCAAAGGTGCACTTGAGATGATCAAGACACCCTGGGCATTGATTGTCGCCATTCTTGTGGCGGTGGCCGTTCTCGACCCCGGCAACCTGCGTGAGGTTGCGAGTTTTGCAGTCAGGGCCTTGGCGCATACAGGACAATACATCCTGTTTGCTGTGCTTCTGTTGTCATATCTCAAGGCAACCGGGGCCGAGGTGATGGTGGCGCGCGCTTTTGAAGGGCGCGAAACCCGGATGATCTTTCTGGCCGCCCTGTTCGGCGGCCTCGCACCGTTTTGTTCTTGCGAAGTCATTCCCTTTATTGCGGGCTTGCTTGCACTCGGAGCGCCGCTGTCGGCCGTGATGGCGTTCTGGCTCAGCTCGCCATTGATCGACCCACCGACGCTTTTGATTACGGCAGCCGCGCTGGGGTGGCCCTTTGCCATCGGTAAAGCGGTTGCAGCCGTTGCGCTTGGCCTGTTCGGCGGGTTCGCGGTTCGGTTGCTGATGCGGCAGGGGGCGTTTGCGCAGCCTTTGCGCGAATACAAGCCTGCCGGGTGTTGTGGATGTGGTCCGAAAGCGGATGACACGCCGGTCTGGAAGTTCTGGCAAGAGCCCGAGCGTCGCGTTCGGTTCCGTTCGGAATTCGTGCACAACGGGCTGTTCCTGCTGAAGTGGCTGGCGCTGGCCTATGTGCTCGAAGCTTTGTTGGTCAACTATGTACCTGCGGACCTGATCGCTGGCGTCGTTGGCGGAGAAGGCGTGCTGCCGATCATTGTCGCCGCGCTGGTGGGGATGCCGGCCTATCTGAACTCTTACGTCGCGCCACCGCTGCTGGCGGGTCTGATCGATCAGGGCATGACCGCGGGGGCTGCGATGTCGTTCATGGTTGCGGGTGCCGTCAGTTCCATACCGGCAATGGCCGCAGTCTGGTCATTGGTCAAACCGCGCGTGTTTGCGACTTACCTGAGCCTTGGTGTGGGGGGCGCAATAATCGCAGGCATCATCTTTCAGGTGGTATGAACGAAAAAGCCGCCCGGTGTCAGCATCGGGCGGCTTTTTCGTTGGATATCTCGATCAACCGGATTCGCAGAGACGGGGCAGTTTGAACCGATACCGGGCTTCGCCGCTTTTGACGTAAATGCGTTTTTCCACGCAGGCCGTCGTTCCAACGGTTTGTGAAATCTGCGACTCAGTCGACGTAATCGACGTGGCCGATCCATCGGGCAAGCGAACCGAGGCTACGACGCCGTTCTTCAGGTCCCCGTTCACCGGGGTTGCGGACAGAACCGGTACGATCAGGAAAGCCTCGTGTTCGTGTTCGCCTTCGTCCCCCAGCAGAAACAAGGTGGTGACGATGGCGATCATGACAACACCACCCGCCAGACCCAGCCCCCATGTCCTGAGAAAGGCGTAGATCGTTACGGCGCGGTGCGGGCCGAAAATCGCAGAAAGAATGCTCAGCATGACAAGTCCGTCAAAAAAGCCCCAGCCGTTCCGACTGGGGCTGATTGTCTGTTACAGACGAGGATCATCCTCGTCTTCATCATCCGCCCCGCCTTTGGGCAGGTTGAAGAAACTGTCGGCGTCGATGATAGGCTCGTCGTCTTTTTCGTTCGACCGATCATCGGACAGCGAGAAGGTTTCCAGACCTTCGATCGCGGTCGGGATTTTCGGCGCAGCGTCCATTTCCAGCGATTGCTCGGTCGAAACCAGCTTGCGACGCTCGTCATCGCTCATCACGCCGCCTTCGGCTGCTTTCTTGGCAGCGGCCTTCTGCACGATCGCATCCAGTTCGGACTGTTTGCACAGGCCCAAAGCAACCGGGTCGATCGGCTGCATGTTTGAGATGTTCCAGTGCGTGCGCTCGCGGATCGACTGGATGGTCGGCTTGGTGGTGCCAACCAGCTTGGCGATCTGGCCGTCGCTGAGTTCGGGGTGGAACTTGACCAGCCACAGGATCGAGTTCGGACGGTCCTGACGCTTGGACAGCGGGGTATACCGCGGGCCACGGCGCTTTTCTTCGCCGGATGCCGCCGGATTGAACTTGAGCTTCAGCTTGTGCAGCGGGTTTTTCTGCGCGGCGTCGATCTCATCCTGAGTCAGCTGGTTGTTTGCGATCGGGTCAAAGCCCTTTACGCCTGCGGCCACATCGCCATCGGCGATGCCCTGCACTTCCAGTTCGTGCATCCCTACGAAATCCGCGATCTGCTTGAAGCTGATCGTGGTGTTGTCCACCAGCCATACGGCGGTTGCCTTGGCCATAAGCGGTTTTGCCATCAGCCCGTCTCCTATACATACATCTTTCCCGTCGCCGGAATTCGGCGGCCCCTTGGTCTTGGGGCAGGTTTCCGTTGTCGGGGAACTTGGCCCGTATATAGTCGCCACGCAGCAAGAAGGGAAGAGGCGAATGCGCTGGGTCGTATTGTGGGTCTTCAGCGCGATGACAGCGCTGGCCGAAGGTGAAAAAGCAGGTGAGTTCGACTATTACGTCCTGTCGCTTAGCTGGTCGCCCAACTGGTGCGCCCGTGAAGGGGACGCGCGCGGGTCAGACCAATGTGACGACCGGCACGACCACGGATGGATCCTGCACGGGCTCTGGCCGCAATTTCATCAGGGCTGGCCATCCTTCTGCCGCTCGCCCGAGGCGCCGCCAACACGCCGCATGACGCGGGAAATGGAAGATATTCAGGGTAGTGCGGGCCTTGCATGGCATCAGTGGAAGAAACACGGCACCTGTTCGGGGCTTTCTGCGCCCGACTATTTCGCCCTGTCCCGGCGTGCCTATGACGCTGTCGAACGCCCGCAGGTCTTCCGCAAGCTGGACGCATCCGTCAAACTGCCGGCTTCGGTGGTCGAGGATGCGTTTTTGAAAGCCAATCCGGAACTGGAGCGCGATATGATCACGGTCACCTGCAAACAGGGCTATATCGAAGAGGTCCGCCTATGCCTGTCGCGCGACCTTGATCCGGTGCCATGCGGCCGCGATGTAATTCGCGACTGCACCGCCAAGGACGCGCTGTTCGATCCGATTCGCTAGAGCTTCTTGTTCTGGCAGTCCCGCGCATAGTCCAGCGCCTTGGCGGTGCCTTTCAGATCAATCGCCATCACCACCTCGCCTGCGGGATTGTAAACCGTCATCGTCTTGTTCTGGGCAATCGCGGTGACGAAATTCCGGTCGGTAAAAAACACCGTCGCACCGGGCACTTTGCGTTCATTGAACCCGATAGCGGTGGCATCAAAGCTCTTGCCGTCCAGTTCGAACCGGATGGGATAGCTCTCACCTTGCTTAATGTCGCCCCAGGCCTTGTTGTAAACGGCGAAATACCCGCGATTATCCAATGCGTCATAGCCCAGCCGCACTACCGAGAGATCCTGATACACCGTCTGGATCAGACACCCGTTCCCAAGCGCGGGGTCCATCATGATGTTCCAGCCTTCAACAAAGCCCTTG
This sequence comes from Ruegeria sp. N7, assembly GCF_056531345.1. Lineage (NCBI taxonomy): Bacteria > Pseudomonadati > Pseudomonadota > Alphaproteobacteria > Rhodobacterales > Roseobacteraceae > Ruegeria > Ruegeria sp. N7. The sequence goes on from NZ_JBQFLR010000021.1 coordinate 5,632, forward strand.
TCCACAAGGTCCTGCGACAGGCCAGCGGTTGCGGTGAAGGCGGCGAGGGTGAAGGCGAGAAGTCGGGTCACAATTGGTCTCCAGTATTGAGTAACTTGTTTGCCGCAACCCTATTTGACGTGCTGGACCAAACAAAGGGGTCATCTGCCTTAGAAATTACTAATTTTCTTTTGATCCTACCCGCTCAGATTTACATTTGCTAAAATGAAATCCAAAGCCATTTGTTCCGATCAATGCCTCTCGATACTTTGACGAGACAATACTGGATGTCAGCATTCAAAAGTCTATTTGTAGCTTGTTTCTTAACCTCTTCGGTCATTCTGGACAGGGCGGGGTTCGCTGAAGTCAGCGGCAAGTTCCAATTTGACGCCGAATCCTACTGCGAAACGCATGGGTGTAAGAAAGGCCCATCACTTTTTGATCCACCAATCTTGGATCATGAGTGGCAACCTTTTGAAAGCTCAGACCTGTTGGTTTGGGGCGCGGACGTTTGTCTCGGGTATTTTCTGACCAAAGATGAGAGCGCGTGGAATGGCGGCATGACAGAAGACAAAGTTGGCGACAAACATGGGATCTATGTAGTCTTAGGCGATTTCTTGGCGCGGATTCACATCTTCGACTGGCCTCCCATAGATGCCGCCAGCCCATATTCCGAATATGGGGTTTTTCAGTGCGAAACTACGAGCCAGCCTGAATACAAGCTGGACGCCGAGCGCAGCACAGAACTGAAAAAGTGGGTCGAGTTCAGGCTGACAAAGGAGGAAGGATGGGTCGGAAGCATCGAAAGCTTCACCGGGTACCTGAAAGGACTATTTAGGAGTGATGCTCTCGGTCTAACGATTCATTTCGAAAACTACAGTGGAGCGCGCGTCCGGTTTGAAGCGGACTATTGGGGGCCGCCGGTGCTGATTGACGAAACTGACGGGCTTTATTGATGTGCTAGTGTCTACAACCGGCTACAATTCCTTTCGCGCCCTGAGCGCCGCCGTGATCGTTCCGTCATCCAGATAATCCAACTCTCCGCCGATGGGCACGCCTTGCGCCAGTGAGGTCAGGCGCACCTGGCCTTCCAGCTGATCGGCGATGTAATGGGCGGTGGTCTGGCCGTCGACGGTGGCGTTCAGGGCAAGGATCACTTCGGTGATCCCTTCGGCCAGGACCCGATCCCTGAGGCGAGGAATGCGCAGCTCGTCCGGGCCGATACCGTCCAGTGCAGACAGTGTGCCACCCAGCACGTGATAGCGGCCTTTGAAGACCCCTGACCGTTCCATCGCCCAAAGGTCGGCGACGTCCTCGACCACGCAGAGTTCGCCGGTCGCTCGGGCCTCGCTATTGCATATGTCACAGATATCCGTGGTGCCCACATTGCCGCAATTCAGGCATTCGCGGGCGGTGACGGCCACTTGCTGCATGGCGTCTGACAGGGGTGTCAGCAGCAGAGCGCGTTTGCGGATCAGGTGCAGCACCGCGCGGCGGGCCGAGCGCGGGCCCAACCCCGGCAGTTTGGCCATCAGGTCGATCAGATTGTCGATTTCGCTGTTCGTGCCCATGGCCTGTCCTGCTTTGCGCCGGAGGGAGCCTCCGGCGGGAGTATTTGGGAAAAGATGAAGCTCAGAACGGTAGCTTGATGTCTTTGGGCAAGCCCATGCTTTCGGTCAGCTTGCCCATCTCTTCCTGTGAACGTTCGGCGGCTTTGGCCTGAGCGTCCTTGATGGCGGCCAGGATCAGGTCTTCGACCACTTCCTTGTCGTCGCCGTTGAAGATCGACGGGTCGATGTCCAGCCCCTTGAGTTCACCCTTGGCTGTGGCCGTTGCCTTGACCAGCCCTGCACCGGATTCGCCGACAACCATCATGTTGTTCAGCTCTTCCTGCATTTCGGTCATCTTGGTTTGCAGGTCTTGTGCGGATTTCATCATCTTGGCCATGTCGCCCAGTCCGCCAAGCCCGCCGAGTCCTTTCAGCATCAGTCGTCTCCTGTGTTTCTGTTTGGTTCTAAATACGGACCGCAGGCAGGTGGCACAAGAGGTCTCCCGCCTGTCCAGATCAGAGCGGCGCCGACCGATCATTTATGTGCCCGCATTCCCTCCTTCAGGTGCATCGTGAAAGGGGGTGAGTATGCCGGTTTCTTGAAACTTGGACCCGCGGGCTCAGGGGCTAGTCCTCTTCGAACGGGTCCCATTCCTCTTCGACTTCGGGAAGGGCCTCGGTCTCAACCTTGGCGGCGCGCTGTTCAGGTGTTTCGATCCGAATGATCTTTGCCTTGGGGAATTGCGTCAGCACGGCCTGAACCAGCGGGTGTTCTTCGGCCTCGGCTTTCAGGGCCAGTTCGGCCCGGTCCCGCACTTCCGCGATGGTCGCGGCATCCCCGTCCGAGACAATGGAGACGGCCCACCGATTGCCGGTCCAGCGTTGCAGGGCAGAGCCCAATCGCGACGCCAGATCCGACGGTGCCTGAGGTGTCTGGGTGAATTCGATCCGGCCAGGCTGGTACGACACAAGGCGCACGCCGCTTTCCACCTCGACAAGCAGTTTCACATCGCGGTTTGTGCGGATCAGTTCCACCACATGCCCGAAGGTTGGATAGCGGGCCAGGGCCGTCTGTGCATCCTGCGCCAGCGCGGCAACCGGTGCACCACCCGCGCCGCGCGGGGGCGATGTATAGGCAGGCGGCGGGGTCGCGTTGGATTGCGTTGCCACCGGGGCCTGCCGGGACGGTGACATGCCCCCGCCCGGCCCGCCGGGTGGCGAAGGTGGGGCGTCTTGCAGCCGTTTGATCAGCTCTTCGGGGCTGGGCAAATCGGCGACATGCGTCAGTCGGATAACAGCCATTTCGGCGGCCATCATCGCGTTGGGCGCGGCAGAGACTTCCTCCAGCGCCTTCAGCAGCATTTGCCACATCCGGGTCAGAACCCGCATCGGCAAGGCCTCGGCCATGTGCTGGCCCCGTGTGCGTTCGTCGGGGGAAACTGTCGGGTCTTCGGCCGCGTCAGGTGTGATCTTTACGACAGACACCCAATGCGTGATTTCGGCCAGATCGCGCAGCACGGCCAGAGGATCTGCACCTTCCGCATATTGACCACTCAGTTCAGCGAGCGCCCCTGCCGCGTCACCACGCAGGATCATGTCCATCAGGTCCAGAACCCGTCCACGATCGGCCAGACCCAGCATCGCACGGACCTGATCCGCCGTCGTCTCACCGGCTCCGTGCGAGATTGCCTGATCCAGCAGTGAGGTCGCGTCGCGGGCCGATCCTTCTGCGGCGCGGGTGATCAACGCCAGCGCATCGTCGGCGATCTGCGCGCTCTCCGCCCCGGCGATCTTGCGCAGCAGGCTGATCATGTCTTCGGGCTCGATCCGGCGCAGGTCAAAGCGCTGACACCGCGACAGAACCGTGACCGGCACTTTGCGAATCTCGGTGGTCGCGAAGATGAATTTCACATGTGCGGGCGGTTCCTCGAGCGTCTTGAGCAGCGCGTTGAATGCGCTGGTCGAGAGCATGTGAACCTCGTCGATGATGTAGATCTTGTAGCGTGCACTGGCGGCGCGATAGCGGACACTGTCGATGATCTCGCGGATATCGTTGACGCCGGTACGGCTGGCCGCATCCATTTCCATCACATCGACATGGCGACCTTCCATGATTGCGACGCAATGCTCGCACTGACCGCAAGGCTCGGTTGTCGGCCCTCCGGTTCCATCCGGCCCGATGCAGTTCATGCCTTTGGCGATGATCCGCGCCGTGGTGGTTTTTCCCGTTCCGCGAATGCCGGTCATGATAAAGGCCTGCGCAATCCGGTCGGCCTCGAAGGCGTTTTTTAGGGTGCGCACCATAGCATCTTGACCCACCAGGTCGGCAAAGGTTTCCGGGCGGTATTTGCGGGCGAGAACCTGATAGGCGGGGCTGGGCGTGTCTGTCATGTCTTCTCGCTCGGATTCGGTGCTTCGGCACAGCGTAGTGGCGGCGGCAGTCCGCGTCCACTGTGGGGCGCGATGATTTTTTGTTTCAGAAACGGGCTGGTTTCCAACTAAACTGGTCCAGCGGATTTAATGACTCATTTCTTAAAGAGTACCTTGGGGGAGGACGCACTTCATGTCGCAGCTGGTCATTTTTGCTCTGCAGGTCGGAGGCGGAACGCTTGCCCTTACTTCAATGCCCGGGCGTGGCGGGGATTACGTCGGCGATCTGGATATGATTGCGGCTTGGAAACCGGGCCTTGTGATTTCAATGACGACGGATGTTGAAATGCTTCAGGATGGCGCGCAGCACTTTGGCAGCGACATCCAAAGCCGTGCCAGCCGGTGGGTTCACCTGCCGATCGAAGATTTTGGAGCACCGACGCAGGCGGTTCAGAAGGCCTGGCCAGAGGTCAGCGCCACGGCCCGACATGCGCTGTCGGGCGGTGGCCGGGTTCTTGTGCATTGCCGTGGGGGGTGCGGCAGATCCGGGATGATTGTTCTGCGACTGATGGTTGAATGCGGTGAACGCGCCAGCGACGCACTGGACCGCCTGCGGGCCGTGCGCCCCTGCGCTGTCGAAACCGATGCGCAGCTGGCCTGGGCGTCCCGGATCACCCCGGCACAGGTGGAAGTGGGATCAAGCTGACAGCTGCTGGGGTGCGTAGCCGGTTTTCCGGGGCCGGATCGTTGAAACCTCGATCATGGCGCAAGGCGGGTTCGCGACAATGCCCGAGGGCAGCGTGCTGAATGTAGGTCCGAAGATCAAATCGGCATAGGCATCAAGGTCCCGAATTGCCGTATCAGGGTGCGCCCCGCAGAAAACGCGAACGCTGTCGGATCGCGCTCGGATCGTTGCCATGCACCCTTCCGCGCAATGTGACAGCGCGCTGTTGCCTTCAAATTCGAAATCTTCGCTGGTGGCCGAAACCGCCTGCGCCATGGCTTCGGAAATCGAGCGGGCCAGTCGCGCCAAAGCCGGGCAGGTATTGCCCGTCCGCTGGCACACAGTTGCGCTGTATTCGTGTGACTTTGTCTTCCAGATCATCCTGCGCCCTCCGCGCGTGGTGGGCTGGATATTGGGGCAGGTGGGACAGCATCTCGCTGTCAGGACCTGCCCGGACACCCCGCCCGAGTTTCGGTTTCAGTTCCGATGGCAGGTCTCCTGACTTGCGGGTCATTGCTCTGCCGACCTTCCCAGCCCGTGGGCCAGTGGTATTTCGGCATTACTTACCGCTTACAGTTGCGGGGGCAGTCGCGGACTTGGTTGATATCTGTGTGACCAGACAAACCGCACCGTGTTCCCTTTTCATCCCGACCTCTTGTGGGGGCCGGAAACCATCACACAACCGCTAGCGCCTGATCGCGTTCCGAGTCAAGCCGATCTTTAGGCCGGACGTTTGGTCATGCTGGATGCGGTTTACCTTCCGGCTTAGTGTCGTCGGCATCGAAGGCAGGCAAACCGATTTTTTCAGCGAAAGCCGGGGATCATGTTGGATACGGAACAGACAGTGTTGATCGAAGATTTCCGCTTTCCGTCCGGGTCTGTGACCTTGTCGGCGCGGCTGTACCGGCCAGTGGGTGAGCCGGACACGGTTATCGTGCTGAACAGTGCCACGGGTGTGCCGCGTGACTATTATCAACACTTCGCGCGATGGCTGGCTGCCGACCGGGGGATAGCTTGCCTGACCTATGACTATCGGGACTACGGGCTTTCTTTGGTTGGCCGCCTGAAAGACGCAACTGCAACAATGGCGGATTGGGCGTTGATCGACATGCCAGCGGCACGGGCCGAAATGCGCAGGCGGTTTCCAAAGGCGCAGCAGTGGACCATCGGCCATTCCGTCGGTGCGATGCTGGGGCCGGTGCAGCCGGATATCGACCAGATCGACCGAATGATCGGTGTGTGTTCGGGACTGGTGACTTTGAAAGATCACCCATGGCCCTATCGGGGGTTGGCAGGGCTGTTCTGGTATGGCCATGCACCGCTGATGGTGCGGGCACTTGGCTATCTACCCGGCAAAGCAATCGGGTTTGGTTCGGACCTGCCCGCCTCGGTCTACTGGCAATGGCGCAAATGGTGTACAGCCCCTCTTAGCTACGTTCCCGAGATCGGGCAGAATTTGCCTGATGCGCATTGGGGCAGTTCTGGAACACCAGTGGATCTGTTCACGTTCGAAGATGACCAGATGGCTCCGCCCGAGGCGGTTTGGCGCCTTGCTGATTTGTATGGCCCCGAGGCCAGACGCCACCTTCTGAAGCCTGCTGAATTCGGACTGCCGGAAATAGGCCATATCGGAGCATTTGCCCGGCGCAATGCAGCGGTCTGGCCGCGCCTGATCGCCTGATCAGACGCGACGCAGGTTTTCCATAACACCTTGCAGCTATGGCCGTTTGCGAAGTTTCTTGTCCTGCATGACACCGCGCACCATCTTGCCAAAAGCCTTGTCCCGCGCCCGCGATTGCGCAACGGTTTCCGAGTTTCGCTGATCTTCACGCCGCAGCTTGCGCCAACGGTCCAGCCGCGCCGGATCAAGCACGCCTTCGTCGATTGCGTTCTGCACGGCACAGCCGGGCTCGGTCTCGTGCTGACAATCCGAAAAGCGACAGCTTTGGCCAAGCTCTGTGATGTCCGAGAATACGTCGTCGATCCCGTCCTGAGCGTCCAGCAGGCGCAATGCGCGCATTCCGGGCGTGTCGATCAACCATCCACCGTTTCTCATCGGGTGCAACGCACGCACGGTTGTCGTGTGCCTGCCCCGTGCGTCGTCTTCGCGAATTCCAGACGTGGCGAGGTTTTGATCTGTCATGGTGTTGCTGAGCGTCGTTTTACCCACGCCCGACGACCCGACCAGCGCGCCGGTCTGGCCTTTGGGACACCATGCCAGAACCTTTTCGACATCTGTCGGATCCCGAGCGTTGATCGTCAAAACCGTCAAAAACGGGTCCAGAGATTCCACTTGTCCCGAGAAACTTCCGGGATCATCCGACTGGTCAGCTTTCGTCAGGACAACAACCGGATAACATCCGGCCTGGTGCGCAAGAACCAGATAACGTTCCAGTCGGGGCAGGTTGAAGTCCGCATTGCACGAGCTGACGATGAACAAAACATCGACATTGGCCGCAATCAGTTGGGTTGCGGCGCCTGTACCGGCAGCTCTGCGTTGCAGCAGGCTGCGCCGGTCCAGAAGGTGGCGCACGCGGTTTTCGGCGTCTGCAAGGACCCAATCTCCGACGGCATATGAACCGGTCGGATTATCCGGTGTCAGCAAAGGGAATTCACCATCCGGGCTCAGCCCGATCAGACGGTCCCGATGTACCGATGCGATACGAAAGGGCGTGTCAGAAGGAAAAGCCGCGTGTTGCGCGGCAAAGTGAGAGGACCATCCCAGGTCCGAAAGCGTATAAGACATTTATCTGCCTGTTTTCAGAAACAGCAATGCCAACGGATGGCAATCGCGCATCCGCAGGTCGTGTGTTCAGGCAGTCCGGTGATTCCGGTGAATCAGAACCAGTCTGCCCGAAGGGTTTTCACTACAATCATAAAGCCCTCCTGCGGCTGTGGTTCACGAAGTGAGAGGTTGGACATCGACCCAAGCGGGGCTCGTTGTGGCTGCTTCCTTCCGGACCTGACCAGGTTGGCGAGGCGCTCGCCCGCGCCAACCTCTCGAGTCCGGATATAGGGAAGGCATCGGGAAAAGACAACCCGTCAGAGCGTCAGGCGAATGCGTTCAAATCCCCTGCCATCCGAGCCCAGCAGCACGGGATCGAACCTGCGTAACTCATCCAGATATTTCAGGGCGCCCGGACCTGTTCGAAGAATTGTCGCCACGCCCCGCTGCGGCATCAGCGAGAACGGGTAGGGCTGCTTGGCGATCGGATCGGGCGGAAGGTGCTGTGACAGGTAATCCCGCACAAGGTCCTTGATGCTCAACGGTGGCAGGCTGATCAGCTCTGTCGTTGTCGCATGCGGAAAATGCCCGCCTCCGCTGGCGCGGTAATTGTTCAGCGCCATAACGAATATCTGCTCCGGTCGAACGGGATGGCCTGCATATGTCAGATCACTGATCCGCCTGTGGTCGGGATGGATCATTTTCCCCTGCGCATCGTATCGCGGCGGCTGTGTGGGGTCGATCTGATAAGACAGTCCAAAGACGATGTCGAAATTGTACCCGGCCCGTTCAGCGTTGATCAGTTCCGGTTCGGAACCGGGCATTAACTGGTTGAATACGCTGGCTGACATCTCCAACCAGTCCAGCAGGTGCGCACCGCTGATCCGGATTGCACGCAGCTCGTTTGGAAACACATGCAAATCCGTGACATGACGCAAACATATTTCTCCGGCGGGTACCTCGGTGTAATGGCGGGGTCCTGCGGGCCCGCCGGATTTGGCAGGCGAAACAACCGACAAAATCGGCAGATCCGCCAGGTCGGTTCCCTGCAAAAGCGGGCGCAGTGCGGCTGCTTGCGCCGCAGCTACAAGGGTCAGCCCGCGATCCGGCGCACAGCAACTGAAATAGCTGTGCAATGTATCCGGGATATGTGCCACCGGTGCGGCAACGGATTGACGGGTCATACGATGCGCCACCTCACACAGGACCGCAATTTCACTGTCTTCCCCGACGGCTGTGCCGTTGCTGATAACCGGACGCAGTTCGACGCGGCTATCCCGGATTTGCACTTTGCCGTCCGGCCCGGCGGTCACGGCCAAATCGATAACCCCCAGGTAAGAGCCCGCTGATCCCGGCATGACAACGGGCGTTCCATGTACCAGCCCCGTCAGGTGATCGACCATCGGGGTATTGGCATGGCCCTCTCCTGGAAGTGTCAGGTGAGTGTGCCCGGCTACAATGGCATCGATGCCTTTGATCGCGGCCAAGGGTATCACGGCGTTTTCCATCCCCGCCACCGGTGCGGTGCCCCCAAGGCCGGAATGAGCAAGCGCCACGATGATATCACACCCCTCGTCGCGCAATGTCTGCGTCAGGGACTTTGCCGCAACCAGGATATCCTCGACGACGATATCGTCATCCAGATTATGCGCCTCCCAACAGGCCGTTTGCGGCGGAAGAACCGAGAAGATGCCGATGCGAACAGGAATGTCTTTACCGTTCAAAGACACAGTGCGGTTCAGAACGATATGCCGCTGCCAGGGCTGAGGTCCGCGCGTGCGATACAGGTTGCTGCAAATAACCGGGCAGGGGGCTTGCGTCAGGATGTTGTCCAATGTCGCCAGCCCGAACCCGAAATCATGGTTGCCCAGCCCGATCGCGTCATAATCCAAGGCTTTGAACGCCTTCATCATCGGATGGGCAGTGCCACTTTTTGCTGCCCAATCGCCCATTGGGGTTCCCTGCAACGAATCCCCGTTGTCAAACATCAGCACCAGCGCGTCCTTGGCCTCTTGCCGGGCTGCGCGGATCAGGCTGGCGGTGCGTGTCAATCCAATCGTCTGGTCTGGCGTGTCAGTGTAATAGTCAAAACCGGTCAGGTTCATATGCAGGTCGGTTGTGGCCAGAATGCGAATTTTCCCACTGTCACCAATGGGCTGTACCTGCGTCGAGAAGGGGATCTTCACTTTGAGTATTCTGCTATTGAATGTGGGTATTGATTAAATCCATCAAAATTCACTCTAGATGATTTTTCCGAGGCCACCATGCGGCTTTTCGGCGGCAGGCTGGCGGATTTTCTGCCCCTGAATAGCCATTGCAACACAGGCCGAGACGTGGCAGCCCTGTGCGCAAGACCAAAAGGAAATCCAATGAAAAACGCAGAGCAGGTAACCTTCGGGGGGTCGGGCCTTGATCGGGCGGCGCAGTATCGCGGAGATGCGAACAAGCTGGCCGAGGCGATGCACAACCCTGCCGCGCAGTGTGTCTTGCTATGGCGCGGAAAGCTGCTGGTACAGGGTGAGGGGCTGGACCAGCTTGCGATGATCCCGATGACGCACCCGCTGATTAGCAATGGTCCCGGCGGCGTCATTGAATCCCCGGTGTTTTTGGGTCTGAGCGCTGACAGTTCCCCCGTGTTTGCCGTTGATATTTCCGCATGGACAGCCGAGGGGCTGGATCTAACAGGTCTGGGCGCGTTCGTGGACAAGTCCGAACAACAGCACCCGGAGTTACCGCAAGGCCACGTGTTTGCCGAGCTGCGCCGGATCATGACACGGCTGTCGGCACGCGACGCGGAACTGGCGGCCACGTCTAAGGCAATAATCGGGTGGCATGAAACACATCGCTATTGCGCCCGATGCGGTGCCGCCAGCGAGGTGTCGCAGGGGGGATGGCAGCGCAGTTGCCCGTCCTGTGGCGGGCAGCACTTTCCGCGCACCGATCCGGTTGTGATCATGTTGATCACGCATGGAGACAGCGTGCTGATGGGCCGGTCTCCGGGTTGGCCTGATGGGATGTTTTCCTTGTTGGCGGGATTTGTTGAGCCCGGCGAAACACTTGAGGCAGCAGTGCGCCGCGAAGTGATGGAAGAGGCGGGCGTGCCGGTGGGTGCGGTTTCGTACCTGTCCAGTCAGCCCTGGCCATTTCCGGCCTCATTGATGTTTGGATGTGCGGGTGAGGCGTTGTCACGCGACATCGTGATCGACCCGGTCGAAATAGAAGAGGCGATGTGGGTCAGCAAATCCGAAATGATGCAGGCCTTTGCCGGTGATCATCCCCGGTTGTTGCCGGCTCGCAAGGGGGCTATCGCTCATTTTCTGCTTCAGAACTGGCTTGCAGATACTCTGGACTGAGGAAACATTGGCTCAGCAATAAAACAGCAAAGGTCATTATGCAGTTTTCAGCGCGAGAAGATATCGAGGCCCCCATCCAATCGGTATTCGACATGGTGTCGGATTTCGAACGATTCGAGCGTATGGCAATGCGCCGTGGCATTGATGTGCGCCGTTTGGGCGGTGGCACAGCGGTGACTGCCGGAACCGAATGGAATACGGAGTTCAAACTGCGCGGAAAGCCGCGTCAGATGTCGGTGGTGATGACGGATTTCGACAGGCCTGCGCAAATGCGATTTGACGCTGCCAGCAAGGGCATTACCGGGTTCACGACCGTGGATTTTCTGGCCCTGTCCCCGCGCCGGACGCGCCTGAGCGTTGAAATGTCACTCGCCGCCAGGTCCCTGCCGGCACGGTTGCTGTTGCAATCCATGAAACTGGGACAATCCAGATTTCGCAAACAGTTCCAGGTGCGTCTCAGCGAATTCGCACGCGAGTTGGAGCAAAGGCACCTGCATGGCGGGTAAGACACATGATCGCACGGCAGGTGCGATGGGCCCGGACCACCTGAGTTTCAAACCCGCATCCGAAAGCGATGCCGAAGGGGTCGCTGGCGTTCTTCACGATCTGGTCTTGGTTGGCAAGCGGCGCAAAGCCCACGATGTCGATTTTGCCCTAAGGCACTATGTTCGCCACCCGGATCAAATACGGTGTACAATCGCCACGGACCCGAATGGTCACGTGCTTGGGTTCCAATCCCTGAAATATGCGGTCGAAAACCACCCCTACGACGTGTCAGTCGGGTGGGGCGTGATTGGAACCCATATCCGACCATCAGCCGCCCGGCTTGGGATCGGGCGCGCACTTTTCGCGCACACTCTGGACGCGGCCCGCGCGCATAGTCTCCCTGCTATCGATGCAACAATTGGCGCAGGCAATACCGAAGGTCTGGCCTACTACGAAGCCATGGGTTTCCGGACCTACCGCACGCAAGATGGGTCTGTGTCAAAGGTCTACCGGATTAACCGCTAGAGAGCGACGATTCCAGGCGCAGCGGCGCGGGACATTGGGAGCCACCGGCATTGCAAACAGCTTCGAAAAACGGGCAACATCCAAACAAGCCCAAAGGAATGCCGTCGTGAACCGTGATTATCCACGCGGATGTGCTGCCGGATAGACGCCCAGAACCTCGACATTGGTCGTGAAATGCTCAAGCTCGTCCATGGCCAGCTGCACGTTGCGGTCTTCGGGATGCCCGACGATATCCGCGTAAAACTGCGTCGCGGTAAAGGAGCCGTCGACCATATAGCTTTCCAGCTTGGTCATGTTGATCCCATTGGTGGCAAACCCGCCCATCGCTTTGTAAAGCGCAGCAGGGATGTTGCGGACCTGAAACACAAAGCTGGTGATCATCCCATGATCGCCCCGGCGGGACAAATCCGTTTCGCGCGACATGACAAGAAAGCGGGTCGTATTGTCGTCATTATCCTCGATATGGCGGGCCAGAACGTTCAGGTTATAGATCTCACCGGCCAGCTCACTGGCCAGCGCGGCTGAATGCGGATTGCCTTCCTCGGCCACTTCGCGGGCGGCGCGGGCGTTATCGGGGCTGACGCGGCCGCGGATGCCGTGTTCCTTAAGGAAACCCGCACATTGCGGCAGCAGCACCAGATGCGAATGCGCCTCGGTTATGTCTTCCAGTTTTGCACCCGGCACGGCAAGAAGGTTGATATGAACCCGGACAAAGGCCTCATCGATGATATGCAGCCCGCTGTGGGGTAACAGCCGGTGAATATCGGCCACCCGCCCATAGGTCGTGTTCTCGACCGGAAGCATTGCCAGATCCGCATCGCCTGAGCGGACCGATTCGATCACATCCTCGAAAGTGCGGCAGGGCAGGGCTTCCATATCTGGCCGAGCGTTGCGGCAGGCCTCGTGACTGTAGGCGCCGGGTTCCCCCTGAAAAGCAATGCGATTGGTCATTTGGTCGATTCCATGCAACAAGTTCGCGATTTGGTCGTTTCGTCGCGGTGTCTATACCTTGCCTCTCGCAAGGGGAAGCCTTAGACAGCTGCCCAGACAGCTGAAATGGACTCGCGATCAATGTTCGACACGATGACAGTAACCAAGGCCGCCGCAGGCCTGTTCGGCACATTCCTGGTGCTGCTTCTGGCCAAGTGGGGGGCGGATGTCCTCTATTCTTCCGGTGGCCATGGCTCGGCTGAGGCCGCCTACATTATCGAAACCGAAAGCTCAGGCGAAAGCGCCGACGGTGAAGAAGTGGTCTTTGAGGACCTGCTGGCCGCCGCAGACGTCGAGAGCGGCGCAAAAGTGTTCCGCAAATGCACCGCGTGCCACAAGCTGGAAGACGGCGCAAACGGCACCGGCCCTTACCTGTACGGTGTGGTTAATCGCCCCGTCGCCTCGGCCAACGGCTTCACCGGTTACTCGGCCGGTATGCAGGCGCATGGCGGCAACTGGACACCCGAAGCGCTGGATGCCTTCCTGACCAAGCCCGGCGGCTATATCTCGGGCACATCGATGAGCTTTGCCGGCCTGAAAAAGCCGCAGGATCGCGCCGACGTGATTGCCTATCTGCAGACAATCGGCAACTGATTGCCTGACCGATCAGAACCATTCAAAGCCGCTGCCGCAACGCAGCGGCTTTTTTGTCTGAAGAAACCTTCACAAAGTGCTCACGCATTCTAAACTTGAATCTGCACGTGCTGGCACTTTAGCTAGCGGTTACGACATTGACGGTGACAATGACCGAGAGGATGAGCAATATGATATCCCTGATGCCTGCTGCACGTGATCTTGAGGTAAGGCCATGGGTTGGCATTTTGGGGCTCTGCGCCGCTCTGATTGCTCCGCATGCAGCACAGGCGCTGGATGAAGGCGTCACCCGCAGTCACGGGTATTCGTATTTCGGAAATCTGGATTACCCGGCGGATTATTCGCATCTGAATTATGTGAATCCCGACGCCCCCAAGGGTGGCGAGCTTTCGCTGGCAGCCTCTGGAACGTTCGATTCCCTCAACCCCTATTCGCGAAAGGGGCGCGCCGGTGCGCTGACCACATTGCAATATGATCGCCTGTTTGAAAGTGCCGAAGACAGTGTCGGGCAGTATTACGGTGTAGTTGCGGAAAGTCTGGAATATGACGAAGGGCGCAATTACGTCATTTTCCATTTGCGCCCCGAAGCAACTTTTTGGGATGGCACGCCGGTCACGGCGGAAGATGTTGTCTACAGCCACCGTTTGTTCATCGAACAGGGCCTGCCGTCTTATGCGCAGGCCGTTGGCCGTATGGTGACAGGAGCCGAGGCGTTGGATGACCATACCGTAAAATTTACCTTCAATCCCGAAGTCACGCGCCGCAGCCTGATCGAAACCGTCGGCTCAACTCCTGTTTTCTCAAAAGCATGGTTCGAGGCGGATGAGACACGGCGATTGGATGAACCGCGGCTGGAAGTGGCGGTGGGCTCTGGCCCCTACAAGCTCGACAGCTACGACATCAATCGCCGCATCGTTTACAAACGCCGGGACGATTATTGGGGCAAGGACCTGCCTTTCAATGTCGGGCGCAACAACTTTGATACAATCCGGGTTGAGTATTTCGCCGATCAAACGGCGGCTTTCGAGGGTTTCAAGGCGGGTGAATACACATTCCGGATCGAAAGTGATCCCAAGCTTTGGGCGACCGGGTATGATTTCCCAAAGTTGGATGAAGGCACAGTTATTCGGGATGAGATCGCGGATGGCAGCCCGCCGACACCTTCGGGCTTTGTCTTCAACCTTGGAAAGCCGCAATTTGCCGACAAGAATGTTCGCAAGGCCCTGGCCCTGGCCTTCAATTTCGAATGGACGAACGAGTCATTGTTGTTCGGCCTGAACACGCCGCGGGATTCTTTCACGCAAGGAACCCCGATCGAGGCGCAAGGCCTGCCCGAAGGGGCGGAGCTGGCGTTCCTGCAGGCGCTTGGCGACGTTGTTCCCGAAGATGTCCTGACGGAACCCGCTGTTGTGGCGCACGAATCAAACCCTGCACGCCTGAATGACCGAAAAAACCTGCGCAAAGCTGCCAACATGCTGGATGAGGCAGGCTGGTCCGTCGGCGAAGGCAATATTCGTCGCAATGCCGAAGGGCAGACTTTGAAGGTGAATATTCCATATCCTTCAAACCTGCCGACCTCGACTGCAACGATGATCGAAACCTATGTCCAGAACCTGCAATCCATCGGGGTGGATGCCTCGACCGAGAAAGTGGATCCGGCGCAATACACGTTGCGCAGCCGCGAGCGGGATTATGACATGGTCTATTCCACGCGCTACGGATCGTTCTTGTCTACCGGGGGCGGTCTGAGCCAGATGTACGGATCGGAAGAAGCGGCCTTTAGCCTGTTCAATCCGGCAGGTCTGGCCAGTCCCTTGGTCGACGCAATCATCGAAGCGTCCTTTGAGACTGACAATCAGGCCGATCAGGACACGGCGTTGATGGCTTTGGATCGCGCCTTGCGGTACGAGTTTTTCGTAATCCCCGTGGGATACATCGCAGAATACTGGACAGCATATTACGATATGTACGAATACCCGGAAAACCTGCCGCCCTATTCGCTGGGTTATCTTGATCTGTGGTGGATCAATCCGGAAAAACAGGCTGCGTTGAAAGCGAAAGGCGCGCTGCGATAACATGGGCGCCTATATACTAAGACGCTTATTGCTGATCATTCCGACCCTTCTGGGTATCATGATCGTCAACTTCACGCTGGTCCAGTTCGTACCTGGCGGGCCGGTCGAACAGATCATCGCGCAAATCGAAGGTCAGGGTGACGTGTTCGCCGGGTTCGCCGGTGGGGGCGACGCCGGAGCGGGTTCCGAACCGGCGGGCGGTGTCTTCGACGACAAATATGTCGGCGCACGCGGCCTTCCGCCCGAGTTTATTGCTGAGCTGGAAAAAGAATTCGGCTTCGACAAGCCCCCGCTTGAACGGTTCCTGATCATGATGGGCAACTATCTGACGTTTGATTTCGGCGAGAGTTATTTCCGCTCGATCAGTGTGATCGACCTGGTGCTAGAAAAGATGCCGGTCTCGATCTCGCTGGGGCTGTGGTCGACCCTGATTGCCTATCTGGTCTCGATCCCGCTGGGTATTCGAAAGGCGGTCAAGGATGGATCGCAATTCGATACCTGGACAAGCGGGGCGATTATTGTGGCCTATGCTATTCCG
This sequence comes from Ruegeria sp. N7, assembly GCF_056531345.1. Taxonomy (NCBI): domain Bacteria; kingdom Pseudomonadati; phylum Pseudomonadota; class Alphaproteobacteria; order Rhodobacterales; family Roseobacteraceae; genus Ruegeria; species Ruegeria sp. N7. The sequence goes on from NZ_JBQFLR010000021.1 coordinate 21,540, forward strand.
GGCTTTCTGTTTGCGATCCTGCTGCTGGTGCTTTTTGCTGGCGGGTCATACTGGCAAATCTTCCCGCTGCGCGGCCTGACGTCGGACAATTGGGATAGCCTGAGTTTCTTTGGCAAGATCACGGATTATTTCTGGCACATAGCACTGCCGACGATTGCGCTGACGATATCTGCCTTTGCGACGCTGACCCTGCTGACCAAGAACTCGTTTCTGGATGAGATCAAGAAACAGTATGTCATGACCGCCCGTGCCAAAGGGCTGAGCGAGCGCAAGGTTCTCTATGGTCATGTCTTCCGCAACGCGATGCTGATCGTGATTGCAGGGTTCCCGGCCGTGTTCATCGGGGTGTTTTTTGGCGGGTCGATCATCATCGAGACGATCTTCTCGCTGGATGGTTTGGGCCGATTGGGGTTCGAGGCCGCCGTGGCCCGCGATTACCCGGTGATCTTCGGCACGCTGTTCATCTTCGGTCTGATGGGGCTGGTCGTTGGCATCATCAGCGACCTGATGTATGTGCTGGTCGACCCGCGCATCGATTTTGAAAAGCGGGAGGGGTAAATGGCTTTTTCCCCGCTAAACCAGCGCCGCTGGAGCAATTTCCGCCGCAACAGACGGGCCTTCTGGTCGCTGATCATCTTCGCGGTATTGTTCGGCCTGTCGTTGTTTGCCGAGTTCATCGCCAACGACAAACCCATCCTTGTAAAGTATCGGGGAGAGTACTTTACGCCGGTTTTCAACTTCTATGCCGAAACCGAATTTGGCGGTGATTTCCAGACCGAAGCGATCTATCGCGACCCCGAGGTTCAGTGCCTTATCGACAGCGGTGGATTGGAAGACTGTTTCGACGATCCCGAAGGCATCATCGAACAGATCGACGCCGGTACATTCCAGGCCGAGGGTTTTGAACGCGGCTGGTCGCTCTGGCCGTTGATCCCCTATTCCTTCAATACCTCGGTGGATCGGCCCGGCGCGGCGCCCCTGCCGCCCAACGGCCAGAACCTGCTGGGTACCGATGATACCAAGCGCGACGTGCTGGCCCGCGTGATTTACGGCTTTCGCCTTTCGATCCTGTTCACGCTGCTTGTGACGGGCGCGGCAAGCCTTATCGGGATTTTCGCGGGCGCCATACAAGGGTTCTTTGGTGGGTGGCTGGACCTGATCTTTCAGCGGATCATCGAGATCTGGTCCGCAACCCCGTCGCTTTATGTCATCATCATCATGTTTGCGGTGCTGGGGCGAAGTTTCTGGTTGCTGGTCGCGCTGATGATCCTGTTCAGCTGGACCGGGCTGGTTGGCGTGGTGCGCGCCGAGTTCTTGCGGGCGCGGAACCTTGAATATGTGCGCGCCGCGCGGGCGCTGGGCGTGGGCAACATGACGATCATGTTCCGCCATATGCTGCCCAATGCGATGGTGGCCACGCTGACCTTCATGCCGTTCATCGTCACCGGAACCATCGGCGGGCTGGCTTCGCTGGATTATCTGGGCTTTGGCCTGCCATCCTCGGCCCCCTCGCTGGGAGAGCTGACCTTGCAGGCCAAGCAGAACCTGCAGGCCCCATGGCTGGCCTTCACCGCCTTCTTCACCTTTGCCATCATGCTGTCGCTGCTGGTCTTCATATTCGAAGGCGTGCGCGATGCGTTTGATCCCAGAAAGACCTTCTCATGAGCTTGCTGGATGTGAAAAACCTCAAGGTCTCGTTCCGTCAGGATGGGCAGATCAACGCGGCGGTCAAAGGCGTGTCCTTCACCGTGGACCGCGGTGAAACCGTCGCGCTGGTGGGTGAATCCGGATCAGGAAAATCCGTGACGGCGTTATCGACCGTTTCCCTGCTGGGCGACAGCGCCTTGGTCGAAGGCTCGGTCACCTATGACGGGCAAGAGATGATTGGCGCCTCGGAACAGCGTCTGATGGATGTGCGGGGCAACGACATCAGCTTTATCTTTCAAGAGCCGATGACGTCGCTGAACCCTTTGCACACGATCCAGAAACAGATGGCTGAATCGCTGGCCCTGCATCAGGGTGTGGCTGGCGATGTGGCACGGGACAGGATTGTCGAATTGCTGACCAAGGTCGGTATCCGCGATCCTCAAGACCGGCTGGACAGCTATCCGCATCAGTTGTCAGGCGGTCAGCGGCAGCGGGTGATGATCGCCATGGCCCTTGCCAACAAACCGGACATCCTGATCGCGGATGAGCCGACAACGGCACTGGATGTGACCATTCAGGCGCAGATCCTCGAGCTGCTGGCTGAATTGCAGAAATCGGAAAACATGGGGATGCTGTTTATCACTCATGATCTGGGCATCGTGCGCCGCATCGCCGACCGGGTCTGTGTGATGAAAGACGGCGAGATTGTCGAGACCGGCGTGACGGCCGAGATATTCGAAAACCCGCAGCACCCCTATACCCGCAAACTACTGGCGGCAGAACCGTCGGGTCAGCCTGAACCCGTTGCCACAGATGCGGAAGAGGTCGCACGCACCGACCACCTTAAGGTCTGGTTCCCGATCCAGCGCGGGTTTCTGAAGCGTACGGTTGGATATGTGAAAGCAGTGAACGACGCGACCCTCAGTGTGCGCGCGGGTGAGACGTTGGGGATTGTTGGTGAAAGCGGGTCGGGCAAGACCACACTGGCACTGGCCATGATGCGGCTGATCGCGTCCGAGGGTGGCATCACCTTTCGCGATCAGGACGTGCGCAAATGGTCCACGCGGGAACTGCGGCGGTTGCGCAAGGACATGCAGATTGTGTTTCAGGACCCGTTTGGCAGCCTCAGCCCACGAATGACCTGCCAGCAGATCATTGCAGAAGGTCTGGCCATTCACAACGTCGACCCGGACCGCGCACCGCGTGAACTTGTGGCCGAGGTGATGACCGAAGTGGGGCTTGATCCGGCGACGATGGATCGATACCCGCACGAGTTTTCCGGCGGTCAGCGTCAGCGCATCGCCATTGCCCGCGCGATGGTTCTGCGGCCCAAACTGCTGGTCTTGGACGAGCCGACCAGCGCGCTGGATATGACCGTTCAGGTTCAGATCGTCGATCTGCTGCGCAATCTGCAACAGAAATACGGGCTGGCCTATCTGTTCATCAGCCATGACCTGAAAGTGGTCCGGGCCATGTCGCACAACGTGGTCGTCATGCGCAACGGCGATGTGGTCGAAATGGGCGCGGCCGAGGATTTGTTCGAAAATGCCCAGACCGACTATACCCGCGAATTGATCGCAGCGGCGGGCTGAGAACAGCCCGCCCGGTGTCGCGCGTCAGGCGCTGGCTTTTTCCCGTGCAGATGACTGGGGCACAGGCCCGCGCAGTTCCTCGTAGTGATCAAAGCTCAGCTTGACCCACCCGGTCCCGCGCGTGGCACTGGCAAGGGTGCGGTGCAGTTCGTCCTCGGCAACGGCGGGCAACTGGGCGTTGAATATCTCCCAGCCCGTCGCATTCGGGTTGCCCTCAAATCCCAGAACCTGCCCCTGAAGGGTGCTGATCGTTGGTACGAGATCGCCCACAAAGGCCGAGGGTAAGTGTATCTCGGCGCTCAGGATCGGTTGCAGGACCACAGGTTTGGCTTGCGGCAATGCCTCGCGCACGGCGTTCTTGCCTGCGGTCCGGAAGGCATAATCCGAACTGTCCACATTGTGGTGTTTGCCATCGCTCAGGGTCACTTTGACATCAACCACGGGAAAGCCCTCGGGGCCTTGTTCCAATGCGTCCTTGGCCCCGTGTTCCACCGACGGGATGTAGTTCTTGGGAACGGCACCGCCCTTGACCACTTCATCGAACTGGAACCCCGATCCGCGCGGCAAAGGCGCGACCGAAATCACCACATCTGCAAATTGCCCCGCACCGCCGGACTGTTTGCGATGGCGATGGCGATGCTCAACCGTTGCGCGGATGGTTTCACGATAGGCGGTTTCCACCTGTTCCGCCTCGATCTCGATCCCGAAATCCTCGGCCAGTTTGGCGGTCACGCGGCGCATGTGCTGCGGACCCTGCGAGCCCAGAATCGAATGACCGCTCATCTCATCCTGTTGCAGGTGCAGGCCCGGATCGATTTCGGCCAGACGGCTCAGGGCGTTTGACAGGCGCACATCGTCCCGCTCATGCGCGGGCGAGACGACCTGACGATGCGCAACCGGATGAGACGACGCCCATTCCGGCAGTTCCGTCGCAGAAGAACTGTCATAAATGTATCCGGGGTTGAGGTGATCGGATTTGACCGCCAGTCCGATCTGCCCAGCCTCCAGCGTGGCGATCTGGGTCTTGGCGTCCAGAGTTGTCAGGTTGCCGACCGTTTCACCGCCCAACGCCTCATGCGCTTTTACCCCGTCCCCAAGGCCGCGCAGAACGATGATCTTTCCGATATGCTTTTTGACATCCGCAAAGCCAGCAATGGCACGGGCGCTTTCGGCGGCCTCGTCCCGTCCGGCAGCAATATCAAACTCGGGGGCCTCATGACGCAGCGCTTTCATCAGGCGCGTCAGCCCGTTGCCGTGGCTTGCGGCGCCCAGACAAGCGGGGATCAACTGATGATTCTGTAGAACTTGCGCGGCCAGCTCATAAACCTCATCGCTTGGGGGCTGTTTGTCTTCGATCAACTGTTCCAGCAGGTGATCATCGAAATCGGAAAGCGTCTCAAGCAACTCGGTCCGGGCTTCCTGCTCGCGATCCTCGACAGATTTGGGCAGCTCAATCAGGGCCGACGGCTGGCCCTCCTGATACTTCCACGCCCGTTCCGAGATCAGATCGACCGCGCCGATGATCGTGTCGCCCTCGCGGATCGGAACCTGACGCAGGGCGATGTGGTGCGTGCAATAGGTTTGCAGCGCCGCGATGATGTCGCGGATGCGGCCATTGGGGTTATCCATGCGGTTGATGAAAAGAAAACAGGGAATGCCCGCCTCTTCCACCAGCCGAAGATAGGGCGCACACAGCACGGCGGCATTTGGATCGGGTGGTACCACGATAACGGCAGCATCCGAGATTGCCATGGCAGGGCCGACATAAGCGAGGGAATCGCCACCCCCATCCACGTCGATCGCGCACCAGGGCTCGTCCAGGTAAGAAAAACCGTGCAAGTGCACGGTTCCGGAAACATCGAATGTGGTCGGGCGCCCGTCGAGGCGGCTGATGGCCTCGACCAGGGTAGATTTGCCCGACTGGCTGGGCCCGAGGACGGTGAATACGCGCATGAGTGTTGTCCCTCTTTCAGGTTGCAGAATGGCTGCACGAAAAGGGCCATCCGACGCAGTCGCGTCAGCTAGGACTGTCTGTAATTTGCCCGCCTCAGGCCGCAGGGCGAAACATCACCCCACAGCTTGAGTGTGGGAAAAACCGCAGGCGTGCGTCAAGCCCCCGATGTGTTTTGTGCTTTCCGGGCTGAATGTTGCCCGCAAAAAGAGAGGTCAGATCGCCGAGCTGTGCCCGGCTTTGCTGAGGTCGTATGCGTCAAAGCTGCGGGCAACCATCCGGGTCAGCGCGCGCGCCTCGGGGGGGATAAACAGCCCCTCGTCGCTGATTTGCAGCAGCCCGTCGAATGAGGCGTTGGCAGCGCGATACATGTCGTTCAGCGCTGCGACCGAGATATCGTGATCGCGCAGGATTTCAGCCGAATCGATCCGGAAATCGCACATCAGCGCTTCGATCAGACGGGCGCGCAGAATATCCTGACCTTTGAACAGGTGCCCGCGGGATGTCGAAAACTGCCCGTTGCGAATGGCCTTGGTATGAGCAGACGTAGCCGGGGCATTCTGCGCATAGCCTTGTGGAAAGCGCGAGATCGAGCTGGCCCCGACACCGATCAGAACATCGGCCAGGTCGTCGGTATAACCCTGGAAGTTCCGCTTCAGACGACCCGCGCGCAGGGCATGGGTCAGCCCGTCATCCTGCGTGGCAAAATGGTCGATGCCGATCTCGGCGTAGTTGTCCCACAGGAACAGGCGGCGGGCGGTGTCGAACAGTTCCAGCCGTTGTTCGGGCGTTGGCAGTGCGTCCGACGGGATCAGCTGCTGCCGTTTGGCCATCCACGGCACATGGGCATACCCATAAAGCGCCACGCGGTCCGGGCTGAGCGACAGAAGCTTCTGCACGCTTTCCGTCATCCGGGCCTTTGTCTGGTGTGGCAGCCCGTAAAGGATGTCCGCATTCAGGCTGGCAATGCCACGTGCGCGGATCATGTCGATTGCATCGCGCGTGGTATCGTAGCTTTGAATGCGGCCAATGGTTTTCTGGATTTCATCGTCGAAATCCTGCACCCCGATCGAGGCGCGGTTCATGCCTGCCTCTGCCAGCGCATCCAGACGTGCCTCGTCAATCTCGTTCGGATCGATTTCAACCGAGAATTCGGCATCCGGCCCCATGGGGACGATCCCCAGAATGTGCTGAGCCAGATCGCGCATCAGCTGGGCATTCAGCAACGTTGGCGTACCGCCGCCCCAGTGCAGGCGCGACAGGACCACACCCGCGGGCAGACGCGCCGCCAGCAGGTCCAGCTCGGCTTTCAGAACATCCACATAGGCAATCACCGGATTGTCGGTTTGTGTGCCTTGCGTTCTGCAGGCGCAAAACCAGCACAGCCTGCGGCAGAACGGGACGTGGATATAAAGGGATATGGCGCTGCCGGGTTTGATTCCCGAAATCCAGTCGCCAAACATGTCCGCCCCCACGTCATTGTTGAAATGGGGCGCTGTGGGATAGCTTGTGTAACGCGGTACTTTCGCGTCAAAAAGTCCAAGCTTTGCCAATTGTGGTTTCACTATCATGACGATACCCTTAGGGGGCAGGCGACTTAGGTGCTTTGACGGAGATCAAGTGGAAACGCAGATGACAATAAAAGCACAGTTCGATCACTCAAATTGCGAAGACTGCCCGATACGACATCGCGCGGTCTGCGCCCGCTGTGACGCGGACGAGCTGGAAGCGCTTGACGGCATTAAATATTACCGCAGTTTCGAAGCGGGTCAGACCATCATCTGGTCGGGCGACCAGATGAACTTCGTCGGCTCGGTCGTATCGGGAATCGCATCGCTGACGCAAACCATGGAAGACGGGCGCACCCAGATGGTCGGTCTGCTTCTGCCCAGCGATTTCGTCGGTCGCCCGGGGCGCGACGTTGCGCCTTACGATGTGCAGGCGACAACGGATGTCGTGATGTGCTGTTTCCGCAAGAAACCATTCGAAGAGCTGATGGACGAAACGCCTCACATCGCGCATCGCCTGCTGCAGATGACATTGGACGAGCTTGACGCCGCCCGCGAATGGATGCTGGTTCTGGGTCGCAAGACAGCGCGCGAAAAGATTGCCAGCCTGATTTCGATCATTGCCCGGCGGGATGCGTCGATTGGTCAAAAGGGCCTGTCGGGACCGATCGTGTTCGATCTGCCCCTGACCCGAGAAGCCATGGCGGATTATCTGGGACTTACGCTTGAGACGGTCAGCCGCCAGATTTCAGCTCTGAAAAAGGACGGTTTGATCTTACTGGAAGGCAAACGTCACGTGACCATCCCCGATCTTGGGCGGCTCATGGAAGAAGCAGGCGACGATTCCGATGGCGGGTTTCTGGTCTGACCAGTCTTTCGTTCGGCAGAATTCGCTTACCGCGACTATCCGGTCGGTGCACGTACTAACATAGGAGTGTGGCATGGGGTTCAGCAGTCTGTTGGCAATGCTGTTCATTGGCGCAATCGCCGGATGGCTTTCGGGAAAGATCATGGAAGGCCGTGGGTTCGGCCTGATCGGCAACATCATCGTCGGCATCGTAGGTGCGTTCCTGTCAGGCATGATCTTTCCGGCGCTTGGTTTTTCCGTTGGAGGGGGCCTGCTGTCGTCGATCCTTTTCGCGACAATTGGGGCCGTGATCCTGTTGTTCCTGATCGGCCTCATCCGCCGGGGGTGAAAAAAGCCGCCTGTCGAGGCGGCTTTTTAACTTGATTGGATCAGTGCGCCAGGAACACCGGAACCGAGGATTGTTCCAGCATGTTCCGGGTCGCCCCTCCCAGAATGGCTTCGCGAAAGCGGGAATGGCCATAAGCGCCCATCACGATCATGTCCGATTCGGTATCCGTCGCGTGGCGATTAAGGATATCCGAGACTCGGGTCATGGTCTTGCTGAGCACGTCGATCTCGCATTTGACACCATGACGGGCCAGCATCTGGGACAGCATCCCACCCGGGTCTGACCGGTCCGGCCCATGCTGTGGCGGGTCGATGACCACAATACGGACGATCTCGGCCTGTTTGAGGAAGGGCAGGGCCCGCCGGATGGCGCACATGGCCTCGACGCTTTCGTTCCAGGCGATCATGATGTTGCCCGGCGCTTTCAATGGCGCGCCGCTGTCGGGAACTACAAGAACCGGGCAATGTCCTTCGAACATGGCCGCTTCGATAATGGGTTCGGCCTCGGCCCCCCGACCATCACCATACGGATGCGGCAGGATCACAAGGTCGGAAAACCGGGCCCGGTGCGCGACGTGGCGCCCGATATCGGCAATTTGTGCAACGCCGTGTTCGGCGGACCAACGCACACCGGATTTGCCGAGATAGTCATTGGCAAAGGCCAGCAAATCCTTTGCCTCGGCATTGGCCCGGTTCAGCGTTTCCTGAACGATCAAAGCATTGGCACCCGCATAATAGTAACCTGTCTGACTGCGATCGACGCCCAGACACAGGACTTCGGCATGGGCATCCTGAGCCTCAGCCAGGGCCACAATCTGCGCCAAAGCAGCCTGTGCGGTCTGCGTTTCGGTCATGACTGTGAGAAGAGATTTGTACGCCATTTTGACCTCATGTTTCGGGCAATTGGTCTCATGTGACCTGTTAGCCCTTTTCTACTACCATGCGTGTCATAGAAAACGCTGGACTGTCTTGATACAGATCAAAGCAATGAAGGTGGCCGTGCTTCAGAACGGCAGCCAGTCAAATGGGTTTCGCGCGTCATAAGAATCAAAAGCGCGCGGGGCATGGCAAAGGGACGCAATATGTCGAATTACATCAAGCTGATCGTGCTTGGTCTGATCGCGCTGTTTGCAGCGATCGGAACCAATTATGCACGCGATTTGGCGTATCAGGTACATGCGCTGCTGGTGATGCTCATCGCCGGTGGCCTGTTCATCTGGACGCTTCGAAACACTGACGAGCCAGGTAATCAGATCGACCGCTCGGGCGAATACATGGATGGCGTGATCCGCTATGGCGTGATCGCAACTGCCTTCTGGGGCGTGATCGGGTTCCTCGCCGGGACCTTTATCGCGTTTCAGCTGGCGTTTCCGGTACTGAACTTCGAATGGGCGCAGGGTTATCTGAACTTTGGTCGTTTGCGTCCGTTGCACACCTCGGCAGTCATTTTTGCCTTTGGCGGTAACGCATTGATCGCAACCTCGTTCTACGTGGTTCAGCGTACCAGCGCGGCGCGGCTTTGGGGCGGAAACCTCGCGTGGTTCGTGTTCTGGGGCTATCAGCTGTTCATCGTGCTGGCCGCAACCGGTTATGTGCTGGGCGGAACGCAGTCCAAGGAATATGCCGAACCAGAATGGTATGTCGATCTGTGGCTGACCATTGTTTGGGTCGCCTATCTGGCTGTCTACCTGGGTACGATCATCAAGCGGAAAGAACCCCACATCTATGTGGCCAACTGGTTCTATCTGGCCTTTATCGTCACCGTCGCCATGCTGCATCTGGTCAACAACATGACCATCCCGGTCAGCATCTGGGGTTCGAAATCGGTCATCGTCTGGTCAGGCGTGCAGGATGCCATGATCCAGTGGTGGTATGGCCACAACGCTGTGGGCTTCTTCCTGACCGCGGGTTTCCTGGGCATGATGTACTATTTCATCCCGAAACAGGCCGAACGTCCGGTGTTTTCCTACAAGCTGTCGATCATCCACTTCTGGGCGCTGATCTTCCTGTATATCTGGGCCGGTCCACACCACCTGCACTATACCGCGCTGCCTGACTGGGCGTCGACGCTGGGCATGGTGTTCTCGGTGATCCTGTGGATGCCGTCCTGGGGTGGTATGATCAACGGTCTGATGACCCTGTCGGGGGCCTGGGACAAGCTGCGCACCGATCCGATCATCCGCATGATGGTCATCTCGGTCGGCTTCTACGGCATGTCCACCTTTGAAGGTCCGATGATGTCGATCCGTGCTGTGAACAGTCTCAGCCACTACACCGACTGGACCATTGGTCACGTGCATTCTGGCGCGCTGGGCTGGAACGGCATGATCACTTTTGGTGCGCTGTACTTCCTGGTGCCTGTCCTGTGGAAGCGCGAGCGTCTGTACTCGCTGCAAATGGTCAGCTGGCACTTCTGGCTCGCCACGATCGGCATCGTGCTTTATGCCGCGTCGATGTGGGTCACCGGTATCATGGAAGGCCTGATGTGGCGTGAAGTGGATGCAAACGGCTTCCTGGTGAACTCGTTCGCTGACACCGTGGCCGCCAAGTTCCCGATGTATGTGGTGCGTGCTCTGGGTGGCGTGATGTTCGTCGCTGGCGCCGTGATCATGTGCTACAACCTGTGGATGACTGTGCGGAAAGCGCCGGCCAAAGAGGCCAGCCTGACCGTCGCGGTCCCGGCTGAATAGAGGGAGGGCCGGAGCAATGGCAATTCTCGACAAACATAAGATCCTCGAGACCAACGCGACCCTCCTGCTGATCTTCAGCTTTCTGGTCGTGACCATCGGTGGCCTAGTGCAGATCACCCCGCTGTTCTATCTTGAGAACACCATCGAGAAGGTGGAGGGCATGCGCCCTTACACCCCTCTCGAAATGGCAGGGCGTGAGATCTACATCCGCGAAGGCTGCTATGTCTGTCACAGCCAGATGATCCGCCCGATGCGGGACGAGGTCGAGCGCTATGGCCACTACTCGCTGGCGGCTGAATCGATGTATGACCACCCGTTCCAGTGGGGATCAAAGCGTACCGGGCCTGATCTGGCGCGTGTCGGTGGCCGCTATTCGGATCAGTGGCAGATGGACCACCTGCGCAACCCGCAGTCTGTGGTGCCTGAATCGGTGATGCCGAAATACGGCTTCCTCGAACATCGCAAGATCGACGGCAAGTATATCGGTGACATCATGGCGACCAATGCGGTTGTCGGCACCCCCTATACCGACGAGATGCTGGAAAACGCGGTTGCCGATTTCAGCGCGCAGGCCGATCCTGACAGTGACTACGACGGTCTGCTCGAGCGGTACGGTGACAAGGTTAACGTGCGCAACTTCGATGGTCAGCCTGAACTGACCGAAGCCGATGCGCTGATCGCCTATCTGCAAATGCTGGGTACGCTGGTCGATTTCTCGACCTTTACCCCGGATGCAAGCCGTTAACAGGAGGGTGTGATGGAAGAATACACACTTCTTCGACAGTTCGCGGATAGCTGGATGCTGCTTGTGTTGTTTGTCTTCTTCGTTGGCATCGTGATCTGGGTTTTCCGCCCCGGTGCCAGCAAGGAATACAAGGACACCGCCAACATCCCCTTCCGGCACCAAGACAAACCCGCCACACCCAAGGAGGCGCGGCAATGAGCAAGACACCTGATAAACAGCCGGGCGATCCTAATACAACCGGGCACAGCTGGGACGGAATCGAGGAATTCGACAACCCCATGCCGCGCTGGTGGCTATGGACCTTCTACGCCACCATCTTCTGGGGCGTGATCTATACGATCATGTTTCCGGCCTGGCCCCTGGTCCATGGCGCGACAGCCGGTGTGCTGGGATGGTCAACCCGTGAAAACGTACAGCAGGACATGGTTGCCTTCGAAGAGGCAAACGCGCCCTGGAACGCCAAGCTGGTGGAAACTTCGCTGGAAGACATCTCTAAGGATGCAGAGCTTCAGCAATATGCCGTGAACTCGGGCGGTGCGGTGTTCCGGACCTGGTGCGCACAATGCCATGGTTCGGGTGCGCAGGGTGCGCCGGGTTTCCCGAACCTGCTGGATGATGCCTGGCTGTGGGGCGGAACGCTGGACGACATCGTCTACACCGTCAGCTACGGTGTCCGGAACGAAGAAAGCGACGATGCGCGCTATTCCGAGATGCCGGCATTTGGCGAAATCCTCGAACACGACGAAATCACGCAGGTGGTCCAGTACGTCATGTCGCTGAGCAATGCCCAGACCGACGATGCGGCAGCGCAGGCAGGCAAAGTTGTCTTCGAAGACAACTGCGCGGCCTGCCACGGCGAGGATGGCACAGGTGATATCTTCCAGGGTGCGCCGAACCTGACTGACGCGATCTGGCTTTACGGTGGCAGCGAAGAAACGCTGACGGAAACCGTAACTTACAGCCGCTTTGGCGTCATGCCGAACTGGGATACCCGCCTGACCGAGGCGCAGATTCGCGCCGTATCTGCCTATGTCCACCAGTTGGGCGGCGGTCAGTAAAATATAAAGAACACCTTCGGGCGGTTCGCCGCCCGAAGGCTGGGGCACCGGCTGTTCCATCTGTTCGCGCGTTTCCTGAACAGCCGGTGCTTTTTTCCAACAATAAGGCCACTTAAACCTGTGGTCCAGATTCAGGTTTACTGTTCCCTGCGTCAAAAGTTGCTCGGATCCACCTCGCGCGGGTTTTTAATCCACCAATGACCTTCCGGCAGCCAACGGCGTTTGTGGCGACCCGGCTTTGGCGCATCGCGAATATGCGGTGCATTGATCCGGGTTGCGGTCATGAAAGATCTGGCAAAAACAGTCAGCATGGTTGGTCTCCTCTGCATGGGTATCTCTGCAATAAAGATTGACCTTTGAGGTGCTGAATGCGACTCAAATACCATTCCATGGTGTAAGTCAGGGTTACATATGAATTGGTTGTCGCTTCCCCCGTTGGCCGCGCTGAGGGCGTTTGCGGCATTTTCTGAGAAGCGCAATGTGGTTGAAGCTGGGGCTGCGCTAAACGTAAGCCATGCGGCGATTAGCCAACAGTTGCGCGTACTTGAGAAACATCTGGGTGCTGCCTTGCTGGATCGAACCGGCAAAGCCCTGACCCTGACCGCCGATGGTGAACACCTGGCCCGAGCCCTGCAACTGGGGTTTGGCGCGATCGAGGCGGCAGTGGGGGATTTGGCGCGGTCTGGTCAGGATCGCCCGGTCCACGTGTCGCTGACATCCTCTTTTGCAGCCTCATGGCTGATGCCGCGCCTACCGGCCTTTCGCGATACCCACCCCGAGGTGAACCTGATCCTTGATCCCACCGCGGAAATTGTCGAACTGCGACCGGGTGGGATCGATATTGCCATTCGGTACGGCCCCGGCGGTTGGACCGGTGTGCAATCTGAAATGCTGTTGCAGTCGCCCGTGGTCATCGTCGCCGCCCCGAAACTGCTGGGGGAAAAGACATCATGGACCCCGACCGAACTGGCCCAGCTCCCCTGGCTTGAGGAAATCGGCACCACCGAGGCGACGACCTGGCTGGCCGAACACGGTGCCGGTCCTGAACGCGGTGCGGGTCGAACCGAGCTGCCGGGAAACCTGGTACTGGACGGACTGAGGGCCGGGCAGGGGGTCACTGTCACAGTGCGACATTTCGTCGAGCCTGACATTAAGGCCGGTCGCATCGTTGAGCTTTATGCAGAGCCGGATACGCGCGGTTACCATATTGTGACGCCAAATTCGGCACTTAGACCCGCAGTAAAGACATTTGTGACGTGGTTGAGGCGTCAGGCTCGGGAAATGTGATAAAAGGTGTCTGTACGATGCGCGTTTTGACCCATGTCAAAGTTGCTATGCGCGTGATCTGGAAGAACACACACTCAGAAGAGCCAGTACCGGAGCCAGCCTGTGAGCGATTCCAACCCCACCCCCAGCCTATACGCCGCACGAGAACCGATCTTTCCGAGACGCGTTTCCGGGCCATTTCGGAACCTGAAATGGATCATCCTTATCGTGACACTGGGCATTTACTATGTAACGCCCTGGATCAGATGGGATCGCGGCCCCAGCCTGCCGGATCAGGCCGTGCTGCTGGATCTGGCAAACCGGCGCTTCTATTTCTTCTGGATCGAAATCTGGCCGCACGAGTTCTATTTCGTGGCGGGCCTGCTGATCATGGCGGGGCTGGGTCTGTTTCTGTTCACATCTGCACTTGGGCGGGTCTGGTGCGGTTATGCCTGCCCGCAAACGGTCTGGACTGACCTTTTCATTCTGGTCGAGCGCTGGATCGAAGGCGACAGGAACGCCCGTCTGCGCCTGCATCGTCAGGAAAAGCTGGATTTCCGCAAGGCGCGGCTCCGGGTGACGAAATGGGTAACCTGGTTCCTGATCGGTCTGGCCACCGGCGGCGCCTGGGTGTTTTATTTTGCGGATGCGCCGACGCTGCTCCGCGATCTTGTGACGGGTAACGCACATCCCATCGCTTACACGACGATGCTGGTTCTGACTGGTACGACCTTCTTTTTCGGCGGGTTCGCCCGCGAACAGATTTGTATCTACGCGTGTCCTTGGCCGCGCATTCAGGCCGCGATGATGGATGAAGACACGCTGGTCGTAGGATACCGCGAATGGCGTGGTGAGCCGCGCGGCAAAGGCAAGCGGACAGCCGATTCAGAGTTGGGGGATTGCATCGACTGCATGGCCTGCGTGAATGTCTGCCCTGTCGGAATCGATATCCGGGATGGTCAGCAGCTTGAATGTATCACCTGTGCCCTGTGTATCGACGCGTGTGATGACATGATGGCCAAGATCGGCAAACCACGCGGGCTGATCGACTATATGGCGCTCAGCGACGAGCCGCGCGAACGCGCAGGCCAGCCGCCCAAGAATATCTGGAAGCATATCTTCCGGCCCCGCACGATCCTGTACACCTCGTTGTGGTCACTGGTGGGGTTTGCGCTGTTGTTCGCCCTGTTCATTCGCTCTGACATCGATCTGACCGTAGCGCCCGTGCGCAACCCGACCTTTGTCACCCTGTCAGACGGCACCATTCGGAACACCTATGATGTCAGACTGCGCAACAAGCACGGCGAGGACCGCCTGTTCAAATTGTCTCTGGCGGGCGATCCGTCGATGCGACTGGAAATCGAGGGAACCAAGATCGATACTGTGAATGTCACGGCGGATACGGCACAATTGACCCGTGTATACATCGTGGCATCCCGTGACAGCGGTCCGGCGGCAGCAGAAGCGACACCAGTGCGGATCTGGGTCGAAGACCTCAGCAGCGGCGAACGCGCTTACAAAGACACCACGTTCAACGGACGGGGGAACTGATCATGGCCGAACGTAAATTCACCGGAAAGCACGCTCTGGCGGTGTTTGTCGGTGCCTTTGGCGTGATCATCGCGGTGAACCTTGTGCTGGCTTATAATGCGGTGAAAACGTTTCCCGGGCTGGAGGTCAAGAATTCCTACGTTGCCAGCCAGGAGTTCAACGATCGCCTGAAAGAGCAGCAGGCATTGGGCTGGACGGTTCGGGCAGAAACCAAAGGTGGCCTTCTGATCCTGCATATTACGGACGCGACCGGTGCACCGGTTCAGGTCAGCGAATTGCAGGCGGTGGTTGGCCGCGCAACCCATGTGCGGGACGATTTTGCACCGGATTTCACCTTTGACGGCGCGGCCTATGCCACACCTGCCACGCTGGGCAAGGGCAACTGGAATATCCGGTTGGTCGCGCGTGATGGCAGTGGCGCCGAGTTTTCGCAGCGCGTTCCGCTGTACGTGAAAGGGTAGCCGATGACGGCGCAGCTTTCATCCGGTACGGCGGCCTGTCCGGGGTGTCTGGCAGCACCAGCAGAACCCGCGCGCCCGATTCCGGAAGATGTGCAGATTGCCTTGTCGCTGCCGGGCATCCACTGCTCGGCCTGTATCGCGACGGTCGAACGTGAACTGAACGCCCATCCCGGTGTCGAAGACGCGCGGGTCAACCTGACTCTGAAACGGGCGATGATCAAAGCCGCGCCGGAAACCCGCGCGGCCGATCTGATCCCGGTGCTTGAACGGGCAGGTTTCGAAGCGCACGAGCTTGACCCCGGCGCTTTGTCGGCAACACAGGCGGACAAGGCGGGGCGTGACCTGCTGATGCGACTGGCCGTCGCCGGGTTCGCATCCATGAACGTGATGCTGTTGTCGGTGTCGGTCTGGTCCGGTGCAACAGACGCGACGCGCGACATGTTCCACTGGATTTCCGCTGCAATCGCGCTGCCTGCCATTGCCTTCTCGGCGCAACCGTTCTTTGCCAACGCCTGGAGCGCCCTGCGGGTGCGGCGGCTGAACATGGATGTGCCGATCACGCTGGCGATCCTGCTGGCGCTGGTCACCTCCCTGTGGGAGACCGCACTGAGCGGAGAGCACGCCTATTTCGATGCCGCGCTGACCCTGACTTTCTTCCTGCTGGCGGGCCGGTATCTTGATTACCGCACCCGCGCCGCAGCCCGATCCGCCGCAGAAGAGCTCACCGCTCTGGAAGTGCCGCGCGCGATCCGTATCGTGGACGGGGTGGAGGCCGAAGTTGCGGTGGCCGATCTGAAGGTCGGTGATCTGATCCTTGTGCGCCCCGGTGGCCGAATGCCGGTGGACGGTCAGATCGTGTCTGGTCAGTCCGAACTGGACCGTTCGCTGTTGACGGGGGAAACCCTGCCGGTGTTTGCCGAAGCCGGCCAGTTGGTCAGCGCGGGCGAGGTCAACCTGACAGGACCGCTGACCCTGCGCGCCACAGCAGTGGGTCAGGATACGTCGCTGCACCGGATGGCGGATCTGGTGGCCATCGCTGAATCGGGGCGGTCCCGCTATACCTCGCTGGCCGACAAGGCCGCCAAGCTTTATGCGCCCGGTGTCCACATCCTTTCGGCGCTCAGCTTTGTGGGGTGGTACATCTATTCGGGCGATTTGCGCACCGCTCTGAACATTGCCGCGGCGGTTCTGATCATCACCTGTCCCTGCGCCTTGGGTCTGGCTGTTCCAGCAGTGACCACCGCTGCCTCGGGCCGGTTGTTCCGCAAGGGTATGCTGATCAAGCACGCAACCGCGCTCGAACGGTTGTCCGAGACCGACACCGTGGTTTTCGACAAGACGGGCACGCTGACCTCGGGTGCGCCGGAACTGGTCAATCTTGGCGATCACACCCGCGCACAGGTCGAGGTTGCGCTGGCCCTGGCCGAGGCCTCTGCGCATCCCTTGTCGGTATCATTGGCCAAAGCCGCGCGACAGGCCGGGATCAAACCTGCAAACGTCCGGGACATAACCGAAGTGCCGGGATACGGCACCCAAGGGGAATACCGCGGCCAACCCGTTCGTTTGGGCCGGGCCGCATGGGTTGGCGCACAGCAGGGCGCGGAAACGTCTGCCTGGCTTGCAATTGGCGACGACGCGCCCCTAGCATTCCGTTTCTCGGACGCGCTGCGTCCGGGCGCGGACGAGGCAGTGGAAGCGTTGCGCGCGTCAGGCAAGCACGTGCTGCTGATCTCAGGGGATTCGATGGGTGCCGTGCAATCATTGGCCGAGAAGCTGGGAATAACGGATTGGGTCGCCGAGGCTTTGCCGCAGGACAAGGCACAGCGCATTCAGGACCTCAGGGATCAGGGCCGCAAAGTTCTGATGGTGGGGGATGGCCTGAACGATACGGCTGCTTTGGCGGCGGCACATGTGTCGATCTCTCCGGCCTCGGCGCTGGATGCGGCGCGGGTTGCCTCGGACATCGTGCTTCTGGGCAATGACCTTCTGCCCATTGCGGATGCCTGCGATACGGCCATCAAGGCCACCCGTCGCATCCGCGAGAACTTCCAGATCGCAACCGTTTACAACGTGATTGCCGTTCCGCTGGCCGTGATCGGACTGGCGACACCGCTGATCGCGGCCTTGGCGATGTCGACCTCGTCGATTACCGTATCGCTGAACGCATTGCGGCTGAGGTAACCCTGATGGAAGTGCTTGCCTATCTGATCCCGATTTCCCTGTTTCTGGGGGGCGTTGGTCTGGTCGCCTTTATCTATACCGTTCGTTCCAATCAGTACGAAGACCCCGATGGCGACGCGCGCCGCATCCTGAATGACGAGTGGGACGACAAACCCAAACCCTGACCAATCGCCCGATAAGCGCTGAGTTCATCCAAGCGCCCTTGAAATTGCCGCAATGCCCGGCTATGTCCGGCCCATCCGCAAGCAGAGAGAACACGCCAAATGGCCACCACCAACCCGATCCAGTTCATTCAGCAAGTCCGTGCCGAAGTTTCCAAGGTTGTCTGGCCGACCCGGCGCGAAGTGCTGTTGACCACGGTCATGGTCTTCATCATGGCGGCGCTGACAGCTGTGTTTTTTGCTTTGGTCGATCTGGGTATCCGGGGCGGCCTTCAGCTGATTCTGGGCGCTTTCGGCTAAGCCGGTTCAGGCGGGGGCAAATACGACTGCCCCTTGCACCTCGCGCGATGTCAGAGTAGGTGACGCATATTCGGAATGGGCGTGTGGCGATTCGGGTCACGCGCCGCTTTTTATTCCGGATGACGTGACAGGATTTAAATGACGGGTGTGTCCGCAATATGTGATGCCCCGAAGACAAACAAGGACGACAGGTTCATGGCGAAACGGTGGTACTCGGTCAGCGTTCTTTCGAATTTCGAAAAGAAGATCGCAGAGCAGATCCGCACGTCGGTGGCTGAACAGGGCCTTGAGAACGATATCGACGAAGTTCTGGTGCCCACCGAAGAGGTGATCGAAGTGCGCCGGGGCAAGAAGGTCACCACCGAACGCCGCTTTATGCCGGGTTACGTGCTGGTGCATATGGAAATGTCGGATCAGGGCTATCACCTGATCAACTCGATCAACCGCGTCACCGGTTTTCTGGGTCCGCAGGGCCGCCCGATGCCGATGCGCGACGCCGAGGTGAACCAGATCCTCAACCGCGTTCAGGAAGGCGAAGAAGCGCCCAAGTTGATGATCACCTTCGAGATCGGCGAGAAGGTCAAGGTCAACGACGGACCGTTCGAGGATTTCGACGGCATGGTCGAAGGCGTGGACGACGAGGCGCAGAAGCTGAAAGTATCGGTCTCGATCTTTGGCCGCGAAACCCCGGTCGAGCTGGACTTCACGCAGGTCACCAAGCAAAGCTAAGCGTTCTGCCAGAGAAATTCGAAACGCCGCGATGTCAAAGCATCGCGGCGTTTTCGCATCGGTGCCGCGGAAAGCACAACGATTTACCTGCGCCAAAGTATCGACACAATTTGTTGATTATTTCCAGATCGGCGACAATTGAGGGATTACTAAAAATGACAGCTTTTGCGCAAGATGTGTTGGCCGTCAAAAGCAAAGAAACACCCAATGTTTCTAGTCTTCTAGTCGAAGTTGCTCGACGGACCGGGAGAAGTCCATTTTCGCTGGCCTTTGATTTTTTCAAGCTTCGCAAGAAACGCGGAAAGCTGAGGTTTTACGAGTACTTTCTTTACGAGCTTTATGATCGGGAGCGTTGGTCAGATATTGAGCGTGAGGAGTTCGTTTCATCTCATATCCACTGGCCGCTTGTAAATGCTTGCAACAACAGTCAATGGCAGGCCCTCACCGAAGATAAATGGTTGTCTGCGTGTTTCCTCGAACACAACAGGCTGCCCGTTCCGAAAACACTGGCTGTCTTTGATCGCAGCGCTCGCCAGTTCGGGGGAACGCCAAAACTGACAAACGCCGAAGACTTGAAGTCTTTCTTTTCGACCCACGGGTCATATTCAGTTTTCGCGAAACCTATCGTCGGGATGTGGAGCGCAGGTGCCATGCGCATTTCGGGGCATACTGATACGCATGTCATTCTCGACGGGCTGGAACCTCAATCCTACGAGGACTTCGCCAATTCGACACTTGGTGAAATCCCCTACATCTTTCAGGACTGTCTGAAACCACATGGTTTTTTTGACGGTATTACCGACGCTATCGCGACCGTGCGCAGTTTGAATGTTATCGACGACAATCAGCTTTCCGTTCCGTTTACAATGCTAAAGCTGCCCCTTGCGGGGAATGTTGCGGACAACTTCTGGCGGCCCGGCAACCTTCTTTGCAACCTGAACCCGGAAACCGGCGAGGTTAAGGCCATAGCCTCAGTTGAAGACGGTCGCCGAGTTGAACTTAGCTCTCTGCCGGAATGCGACCGCACTCTTATTGGTGAAAAACTGCCATTCTGGGCTGAACTGAAAAAGCTGAACCAAGAAATCGCTTTGTTGCACGCAGAAAATCACTTTGGATCAACGGATATCGCTCTTACAGAGAATGGCCCGGTTGTGGTTGAAGTGAACAATGGCTGCGCTTTTGAACTTGTGCAAATTGCGACTGGTAAAGGGTTTCTCGACGAAAAAATGAAAGAGTTCTTTAGCAAACACAATGTGAAATTCTAGAATATTGGCGAATGCGGCCTTCAACGTTGTCGGATAAGTTCCACTCGCACGTGTTTTCAGGGCTCGTATTCTTGTGTCAGATCATTGTGATAAGCCAGAGGGGCGTACAGCCAGTAATGTTTCGCCCCAAAGAACGCCCAGCAAGCTTTTGACGACCAGAACGCAGTGCCTTTTGTAAGCCGGGTTCTTTTTTGATTATGGAAGCGTAACACCGCGGTGCATTTGGCACCGCGGCGGTTTAGTTTAAGACGCGGAGTCTCGACGCCGTTTCGCGTTTGGGCTTACTGCGACTGAACCATGGCTGCGCGCAAAAGCTGCGGGCGGTCGGTCTGGGACGGCAGGAAGACCGCCTGCGACCCGGCATCCAGCGCCGAAAGGCTTGCATCATACCATTGCATCGCAAGATCGCGGCGCGCCTGAACACCAAAGCCTTCGCGCAGATGGTGACCGACCAGTTCTCCGTATGCGGGTTCACCCATGGCAACCAGCATCAGCGCAGACCCAACTGCGGTATCCATGTTGTCCTGACGATATCCCATCGCAAGGCAGACCTTGCTGGTTGCGGCAAGATCAGCAGGGCTAAGACCCGAATCCAAGGCAAGCTTGCGCACCTGGGTTTCAGCCTCTGATTTCGAGTTGATAGACAGCGCGTCAACTTGCGGTGCCAACATGTCGCCAAATGCGGCGCACTGGTCTGCGACCTGATCGGGTGTAAGACCCTGAATGCCCTGCATCAGCTCTTCGCCCTGTGCCATCGCATAGCTGCGGGCAAGGCAGAATTGTTCGCTAAGCGCAAAGTCAGGATCGGACATGTTAGACAGGGTCGTATAGCCGCCATTGGTCGACGTTTGCAGCATGACCCCGCTGCACCGGTTGGCCAGCGACGGGCCTCCGGTTCCGCCGGAAAACAGGCTCGGCAGGCTGGCTGTCGTGGTTTCAGTGGCGCTTGTTGCGGGTTCGGCCTGTTGAGGCGTGATAACCGGGATGGCCGGTGCCTGGGTCTGAGGTGCCGCCGCCAAGGCAGAGCCGGTTTGCACCTGTTGGCGATAGGCCATCAAGAGCGGTTGACCCGAAAGCTGGGTTGCCGCCTGCCCACCGCTTGTCGCCCAGTAATAGGCCTGCATCAGAAAGTCATACTGATAGGGCTGGAAGTCATAGCCATTCACAGGATAGCCCATGGACACCTGATAGCGTTCGATCGCCGACCGGGTTCCATGCCCGACCTGCCCATCGACACGCCCGGCGTTATAACCGAAATAGTTGAGCGCCGTTTGCGTTTGTGCCCCTTGCGAGGTCGATGGAATGGTCGACCTGTAGGTCCGGGTTGTTGACCGCGACTTTTTCTTCTGCTGGTCCTTGCCGATTGCATATCCGACGACCCCACCTACAACAGCACCACCGATGAAGTCGCCCGCATCGGCCCGCGCTGTCTGGGGAACGGCTGCTGCAAAAGACAGTGCAGCGACCAGCATAGTTAATAAACGAATAATCATGACGAACCTCCGAACAAATATGTTTTCCCCGATTATAGCACAGCCACAGCATGGCGCGGTTATTTATGCGGCGCAAGGAACGAAGCCATAGCAGTCTGTCGGCCGGGTGCCGGGTTCGCTCCGGTTTTTTCAAGCAAATTAAACCCTTAATATGGCGCGAAACCTTGTGTTACAGGCCGGCTGGTTTCTCCTGGGTTTGACCGGAAAGATGAGCAATTTCGCGCCCTGGCGCATCAACGCCGGTGTTCATCGACGTGGAACTCGATTCGGTGATCCCGAATTGAAAGGCAGGCCACTTGCCAACCCCCATAATCCCCTGTAAACGCCGCCTCTATCGTCTTCGGGCGAGATTCTCTCGTGGGAGGTTACCGGGGTCGCGATCCCGGGCCGGACCACGCAACAAAATCCGGGTGAGACGCGTTTCACCCTAGTTGAAAGGAAAACCAAATGGCCAAGAAGCTTGCTGGTACAATGAAACTGCAGGTTCCTGCAGGTCAGGCGAACCCGTCGCCGCCAGTTGGTCCGGCGCTGGGTCAGCGCGGCATCAACATCATGGAATTCTGCAAGGCGTTCAACGCCAAGACCGCAGATATGGAGCCCGGCGCGCCGTGCCCGACCGTGATCACCTACTATCAGGACAAGTCCTTCACCATGGACATCAAGACGCCGCCCGCGTCTTACTACCTGAAAAAAGCTGCTGGTCTTAAGCCGGTCGGTAAGCGTAACCGCCCCCGCGGCGCGGAAAACCCAGGTCGCGAGACCGTGGCAACCGTGACCTCCAAGCAGGTTCGTGAAATCGCCGAAGCCAAAATGAAAGATCTGAACGCCAACGACGTCGAAGGCGCAATGCAGATCATCCTGGGCTCGGCCCGCTCCATGGGCATCGAGGTGAAGTAAGATGGCAAAACTCGGTAAACGTACCCGCGCTGCGCGCGAAGCCGTCGCTGGCAAGGAAAACCTGTCGGTGGACGAAGCTGTTGCCCTGGTCAAAGCCAATGCAACGTCGAAATTCGACGAGACCATCGAAATCGCGATGAACCTGGGCGTTGACACCCGTCACGCAGACCAGATGGTGCGCGGCGTTGTCGGACTGCCGAACGGCACAGGCAAAGACATGCGCGTTGCTGTCTTCGCACGTGGCGCGAAGGCTGATGAAGCGAAAGAAGCAGGCGCGGATATCGTTGGCGCAGAAGACCTGATGGAAACCATTCAGGGCGGCACCATCGAATTCGATCGCTGCATTGCAACCCCGGACATGATGCCGATCGTCGGTCGTCTGGGTAAGGTTCTGGGCCCCCGCAACCTGATGCCGAACCCCAAGGTTGGCACCGTGACCATGGACGTGAAAGCAGCCGTGGAAGCAGCCAAAGGCGGCGAAGTTCAGTTCAAGGCGGAAAAAGGCGGCGTTGTGCACGCAGGCGTTGGCAAAGCGTCGTTTGACGAAGCCAAGCTGGTCGAAAACATTCGCGCCTTCGTCTCGGCTGTTGCCCGGGCCAAGCCGTCGGGTGCCAAAGGCACCTACATGAAGAAAATCGCGCTGAGCTCGACCATGGGCCCCGGCGTGACCGTTGATGTGGCAGAAGCTTCGGGCGAATAAGTCTGATCTTCGTCAAAGCAATGTTGCGGGCGGTCCAAACGGACCGCCCGTTTTCGTTTAACTGAACGGCAACGCGGTGTGGCTGGCTGTATCGCCAGTCAGAGTGAAGAAGCTCCGGTCTTCAATGGGCGTCCAATTTCCTGTGCCCTTGTCCAGCGGCTCGGACGCGATGACCCTGCCGCCGTGGTCCAGCCCTTCCCCGAAATACAGGGACGGGCTGCGCTGGTCGCTGGAATATCGAAACGCATACAGGCTCTGCCCATCTGAAAAGGCGACGGCCATGCGATCCGGTTGCGTCCGATGACCGTCAAGCGCATCGATCTGACGCAGAGTTGCGACAACAGCGTCCTGCGGCGCATCATCCAGCCCGTTTGCCAGCAGGAGCAGAAACAGAAGCTCTGAATCCGTCGACCCGCGCCGCGCCGCATAAAGTTCGTCCGGCAGTGAGGATTCAAGCCGTCTTCGCAAACGCCCGAACTCGCCAATCTGGCCATTATGCATGAAGGACCATTTGCCAAACGTGAAAGGGTGGCAGTTTGCGCGCGACACTTCGCCGAACGTCGACGCGCGGACATGGGCCAGAAACAGCGAGGATTTTATCATCCTGCAAAGATCGACCAGGTTACCATCCGACCACGCGGGCAGGACATCCCTGTACAGGCCGGGGCGATCCTGGTCTGCGTACCAGGCCATACCAAAGCCATCGCCATTGACGGCAAGTTTAGCTTCGGCCGCGTGCTGGCTTTGCTCCAGCAAGGAATGCTGGGGCCGGATGACGATGTTTTCAAGCGGGATACTTGGTCCGCAATAGGCGGCAATTCTGCACATTTGTTCTGATTCTTCTTGTTTCTGAGAAAAATTGTCGGGTTATAGTCTTGAACTTGGAACAATGTCACGAACTATTTTGCGCTCAGCCCTGAAATTCGACCAAATCAATTGCTCGTCACCGCACTTAATCTTGTGGTTCTGGTCATCCCTTGTTGCGTCTGATTAATCCCAATTTACCTCTTGGAAACCCCGGCCATCTGTCCTAAGTAGACCTGCGGAATAAAGCGTGCGATTCGTCGTGCGCTTTATTTTGTTTCGTCCAAGACGGTGGGTGGTGCCATATGGCCCCTTAATTCCCTGCCTGAGACGGGTAAGACCAAAGAATTCTGAGGGTCCCACCCTCGGGCGAGTTTTGGCCAATCCCGTAACAACGGACCTGAACGCCGGGGCGCAAGCCGCGGCAAATATGAGCCGGGGTGAGAACTCACCCCTAACTTGGAGAGAACTGTGGATAGAGCCCAGAAAGAGAAAGTGGTCGAGGAACTCGGCCAAATCTTCGAAAGCTCTGGCGTCGTAGTGGTTGCCCACTACGCCGGTCTGACAGTTGCCGAGATGCAGGACCTTCGCGCACGTGCCCGTGACGCGGGTGGCTCCGTGCGTGTTGCCAAGAACAGGCTCGCCAAAATCGCCCTCGAGGGTAAGCCGTGTGCAAGCATGGCCGACCTGCTGACAGGGATGACCGTTCTGACCTATTCCGAGGACCCCGTGGCAGCAGCCAAGGTGGCCGAGGACTTCGCCAAGGATAACAAGAAATTTGAAATCCTCGGCGGTGCAATGGGCGAGAACGCTCTGGACCGCAAAGGCGTTGAAGCCGTTTCGAAAATGCCGTCTCGCGAGGAGCTTATTGCTTCGATCGTGGGCTGCATTGGCGCACCTGCTTCGAACATCGCCGGCGCGATTGGCGCACCTGCAAGCAATATCGCAAGCATCCTTTCCACCATCGAAGAGAAGGCGGAAGCTGCGTAAGCGGTTGGCACTGAATGATCTGCGTAGGGTACCTACCCTGACGTTGGAACACACATTGTAAACGGAAAGAGCTGATAAAATGGCTGATCTGAAAGCACTCGCAGAAAGCATCGTGGGTCTGACCCTGCTGGAAGCACAAGAACTGAAAACCATCCTCAAAGACGAATACGGCATCGAGCCCGCAGCTGGCGGCGCCGTAATGGTCGCAGCAGCTGGTGGCGACGCCGGTGGCGCAGCTGAGGAAGAAAAAACCGAATTCGACGTCGTTCTGAAGAACGCCGGCGCTTCGAAAATCAACGTGATCAAAGAAGTTCGCGGCATCACCGGTCTGGGCCTGAAAGAAGCCAAGGAACTGGTCGAAGCCGGCGGCAAGATCAAAGAAGGCGTGTCGAAAGACGAAGCCGAAGACGTCAAAGCCAAGCTGGAAGCAGCTGGCGCCGAAGTCGAGCTGGCCTAAGCCTGGTCTCAGGCGCATCGCTGATGCGCCGAAAATTTTGGCTGGATCCGGAGAAATCCGGGTCCAGCCGAACCTGTCTTAGAAAGGGCCTCACGGAATGGGGCGTTTTCTAAGACACGGTTTTCGGATCGGGAGGCCGCCTTCGGGACGGTGGCCACGAATTGATCCGGACGTGTTGTCTCGATTGTGCAAGATGCCGGGGCCCGACGGTGTCTTTGCCCGCTGAGAACATCGAAAGGTGACATCTGACATGGCTCAAACGTTCCTTGGCCAGAAACGTCTTCGTAAATATTACGGCAAAATCCGCGAAGTACTGGAGATGCCGAACCTCATTGAGGTACAGAAATCTTCTTATGATCTTTTCCTGCGCTCCGGCGATGCAGAACAGCCCACAGACGGCGAAGGCATCAAAGGCGTGTTCCAATCGGTTTTCCCGATCAAGGATTTCAACGAAACCTCTGTTTTGGAGTTCGTGAAATACGATCTGGAGAAACCCAAATACGACGTCGAAGAGTGCATGCAGCGCGACATGACCTACAGCGCACCGCTGAAGGTTACCCTGCGCCTGATCGTGTTCGATGTTGATGAGGACACCGGCGCGAAATCGGTAAAAGACATCAAGGAACAGGATGTCTTCATGGGCGACATGCCCCTGATGACCCCGAACGGCACCTTTGTCGTCAACGGCACCGAGCGTGTGATCGTCTCCCAGATGCACCGCTCGCCCGGTGTGTTCTTTGACCACGACAAGGGTAAAACCCATTCCTCGGGCAAGCTGCTGTTTGCCTGCCGCATCATCCCGTATCGCGGCAGCTGGCTGGACTTCGAGTTTGATGCCAAGGATATCGTGTTCGCCCGTATCGACCGCCGCCGCAAACTGCCTGTGACAACCCTGCTTTATGCGCTGGGTCTGGATCAGGAAGCGATCATGGACGCGTATTACAAAACCGTGTCCTACAAGCTGGACAAGAAGAAGGGCTGGGTCACGCCGTTCTTCCCCGAGCGTGTTCGCGGCACCCGTCCGACCTATGACCTGATCGACGCGAAATCAGGTGAGGTGATTGCCGAGGCAGGCAAAAAAGTCACCCCGCGCGCGGTCAAGAAGCTGATCGACGAGGGCACCGTCACAGAACTGCTGGTTCCGTTCGATCACATCGTTGGCAAGTTTGTCGCCAAGGACATCATCAACGAAGAAAACGGCGCGATCTATGTCGAAGCCGGTGACGAACTGACGCTGGAATATGACAAGGATGGCGACCTGATCGGCGGTACCGCGAAGGAACTGATCGACGCGGGCATCACCGATATTCCGGTTCTCGACATCGATAACGTCAATGTCGGTCCCTACATGCGCAACACCATGGCGCAGGACAAGAACATGAACCGCGAAAGCGCGCTCATGGATATCTACCGCGTCATGCGTCCGGGTGAACCACCCACCGTCGAAGCGGCGTCGGCCCTGTTCGACACCTTGTTCTTCGACAGCGAGCGGTATGACCTGTCCGCCGTTGGCCGCGTGAAGATGAACATGCGCCTGGCTCTGGACGCGCCGGATACCCTGCGTACCCTGCGCCGCGAAGACATCGTGGCCTGCGTCAAGGCTCTGGTCGAACTGCGCGACGGCAAAGGCGACGTGGACGATATCGACCACCTCGGCAACCGTCGTGTGCGTTCGGTCGGCGAACTGATGGAAAACCAGTACCGCGTCGGTCTGCTGCGTATGGAGCGCGCGATCAAAGAGCGTATGTCGTCGGTCGAGATCGACACCGTCATGCCGCAGGACCTGATCAACGCGAAACCGGCTGCTGCTGCTGTGCGTGAATTCTTTGGCTCGTCGCAGCTGTCGCAGTTCATGGACCAGACCAACCCGCTGTCGGAAGTCACCCACAAACGCCGTCTCTCGGCGCTTGGCCCCGGTGGTCTGACGCGTGAGCGTGCGGGCTTTGAAGTACGCGACGTGCACCCGACCCACTACGGCCGGATGTGCCCGATTGAAACGCCGGAAGGCCCGAACATCGGTCTGATCAACTCGCTGGCCACCTTTGCCCGCGTGAACAAGTATGGCTTCATCGAAACACCTTACCGCGTCGTCAAGGACGCCGAGGTGACCGATGAGGTTCACTACATGTCCGCGACCGAGGAAATGCGTCACACCGTGGCGCAGGCGAACGCGACGCTGGACAAGAACGGCAAGTTCATCAACGATCTGGTTTCGACCCGTCAGGCAGGCGACTACACCCTTGCCCCGCGCGAGAATGTGGACCTGATCGACGTGTCGCCGAAACAGCTGGTTTCGGTCGCGGCTTCGCTGATTCCGTTCCTTGAAAATGACGACGCCAACCGCGCTCTGATGGGCTCGAACATGCAACGTCAGGCGGTTCCGCTGCTGCGGGCCGAGGCACCGCTGGTCGGTACCGGGATCGAGGAGAAGGTCGCGATCGACTCGGGTGCTGCGATTCAGGCGAAACGCGCCGGCATCATCGACCAGGTCGATGCCCAGCGTATCGTTATCCGCGCCACCGAGGATCTGGAACTGGGTGACGCTGGCGTTGACATCTATCGTCTGCGTAAGTTCCAGCGTTCGAACCAGAACACCTGCATCAACCAGCGTCCGCTGATCAAGGTGGGTGACACCGTCCAGAAGGGCGAGGTCATTGCCGACGGTCCGTCGACCGATATGGGTGAACTGGCCTTGGGTAAGAACGTGGTCGTCGCGTTCATGCCGTGGAACGGTTACAACTACGAAGACTCGATCCTGATCTCGGAACGTATCGCGCGTGATGACGTCTTTACCTCGGTCCATATCGAGGAATTCGAAGTCGCCGCCCGTGACACCAAGCTGGGCCCGGAAGAGATCACCCGCGACATCCCCAACGTCGGTGAAGAAGCGCTGCGCAACCTCGACGAGGCGGGCATCGTTTACATCGGCGCGGATGTGGAGCCGGGCGATATTCTGGTCGGCAAGATCACTCCGAAGGGCGAAAGCCCGATGACCCCGGAAGAAAAGCTGCTGCGCGCCATCTTTGGTGAAAAAGCATCTGACGTGCGCGACACCTCGCTGCGCGTGAAGCCGGGCGACTACGGTACGGTCGTCGAGGTCCGCGTCTTCAACCGTCACGGCGTCGAGAAAGACGAGCGTGCGCTGCAGATCGAGCGTGAGGAAGTCGAACGTCTGGCCCGTGACCGGGACGACGAGCTGGCGATCCTTGACCGCAACATCTATGCGCGTCTGCAAGGCCTGATCCTTGGTAAAACCGCAGTCAAAGGCCCGAAAGGCGTCAAGGCAGGCTCGGTGATCACCGAGGAACTGCTGGAAACCCTGACCCGTGGTCAGTGGTGGCAGCTGGCGCTGGAAGGCGAGCAGGACGCACAGATCGTCGAGGCCCTGAACGAGCAATACGAAGTGCAAAAGCGCGCTCTGGATGCCCGTTTTGAAGACAAGGTCGAGAAAGTCCGCCGTGGCGACGACCTGCCGCCGGGTGTGATGAAGATGGTCAAAGTCTTCATCGCCGTGAAGCGCAAGCTGCAGCCGGGCGACAAGATGGCCGGTCGTCACGGGAACAAAGGTGTGATCTCCAAGGTTGTTCCGATGGAAGACATGCCGTTCCTGGCCGATGGGACCCCGGTCGACTTCTGTCTGAACCCGCTGGGTGTGCCTTCGCGTATGAACGTCGGTCAGATCCTTGAAACCCACATGGGTTGGGCCGCGCGCGGTCTGGGTCTGAACATCGATGAAGCTCTGGATGAATACCGCCGTTCCGGCGACCTGACCCCGGTGCGCGAGGCGATGAAGCTGGCCTATGGCGAAGATGTCTACGAAGAAGGCATCACTGGCATGGACGAGGAAACGCTGATTGAGGCAGCGGGCAACGTGACCCGCGGTGTTCCGATCGCAACCCCGGTCTTTGACGGTGCCAAAGAGGCTGACGTCAACGACGCACTGGTGCGTGCGGGCTTCTCGGAAAGCGGTCAGTCGGTTCTGTTCGACGGTCGTACGGGTGAGCAATTTGCACGTCCGGTGACCGTGGGCATCAAGTACCTGCTGAAACTGCACCACCTGGTGGACGACAAGATCCACGCGCGTTCGACCGGGCCCTACAGCCTGGTTACCCAGCAGCCGCTGGGTGGTAAGGCGCAGTTCGGTGGTCAGCGCTTTGGTGAGATGGAAGTCTGGGCTCTGGAAGCTTACGGCGCCGCCTACACTCTGCAGGAGATGCTCACCGTGAAATCGGATGACGTCGCCGGCCGGACCAAGGTCTATGAGTCGATCGTCAAGGGCGAGGATAACTTTGAAGCGGGCGTACCGGAATCGTTCAACGTTCTGGTGAAAGAAGTCCGCGGCCTCGGCCTGAATATGGAACTCCTGGATGCGGAGGTCGATGAGTGACGAAGGGATGCCGGGCTGAAGCCCGGCCTACCATCTGATCCGGCGTAGGCCGGGCTTCAGCCCGGCACTGCGTGACCCCCGCACCCTCTAACTCTGAGGTAAAGAGATGAACCAGGAAATCACCAACAACCCGTTCAACCCGCTGACGCCCCCGAAGGTCTTTGACGAAATCAAAGTCTCGCTGGCGTCGCCCGAACGGATTCTGTCTTGGTCCTATGGCGAGATCAAGAAACCCGAAACCATCAACTACCGGACGTTCAAGCCCGAACGTGACGGTCTGTTCTGCGCGCGTATCTTTGGCCCGATCAAAGATTACGAATGTCTGTGCGGCAAATATAAGCGGATGAAGTATCGCGGCGTTGTCTGCGAGAAATGCGGTGTGGAAGTCACCCTGCAGAAAGTCCGCCGCGAGCGTATGGGCCACATCGAACTGGCCGCGCCCGTTGCACATATCTGGTTCCTGAAATCGCTGCCGTCCCGCATCGGTCTGATGCTGGACATGACGCTGCGCGATCTGGAACGCGTTCTGTACTTTGAAAACTATGTCGTCATCGAGCCCGGTCTGACCGACCTGACCTACGGCCAGATGCTGACCGAAGAAGAGTATATGGATGCGCAGGATGCCTTTGGCATGGACGCGTTCACCGCCAATATCGGTGCCGAAGCCATCCGTGAGATGCTGGCCCAGATCGATCTGGAAGCCGAAGCCGAACAGCTGCGCGCTGATCTGGCCGAAGCCACAGGCGAGTTGAAGCCCAAGAAGATCATCAAGCGTCTGAAGGTTGTTGAATCCTTCCTCGAGTCGGGCAACCGGCCTGAATGGATGGTCATGACCGTGATCCCGGTCATCCCGCCGGAACTGCGTCCGCTGGTTCCGCTGGATGGTGGCCGTTTCGCGACGTCGGATCTGAACGATCTCTATCGCCGCGTGATCAACCGGAACAACCGTCTGAAGCGTCTGATCGAATTGCGCGCGCCTGACATCATCGTCCGCAACGAAAAGCGGATGTTGCAGGAATCCGTGGATGCTCTGTTTGACAACGGCCGTCGTGGCCGGGTGATCACCGGCGCCAACAAGCGTCCGCTGAAATCGCTGTCGGACATGCTGAAAGGCAAGCAGGGTCGCTTCCGTCAGAACCTTCTGGGGAAACGCGTCGACTTCTCGGGCCGTTCGGTCATCGTGACCGGTCCGGAGCTTAAGCTGCACCAGTGTGGTCTGCCCAAGAAGATGGCGCTGGAGCTGTTCAAGCCGTTCATCTACTCGCGCCTTGAAGCCAAAGGTCTGTCTTCGACCGTGAAACAGGCGAAGAAACTGGTCGAGAAAGAGCGTCCCGAAGTTTGGGATATCCTCGACGAGGTGATCCGTGAACACCCTGTCATGCTGAACCGTGCGCCGACGCTGCACCGTCTTGGCATTCAGGCGTTCGAACCGGTCCTGATCGAAGGCAAAGCGATCCAGCTGCACCCGCTGGTCTGTTCGGCCTTCAACGCCGACTTCGACGGCGACCAGATGGCCGTTCACGTCCCGCTGAGCCTTGAGGCACAGCTGGAAGCCCGTGTTCTGATGATGTCGACGAACAACGTTCTGTCGCCTGCAAACGGCGCGCCGATCATCGTTCCGTCGCAGGACATGATCCTGGGTCTGTACTATGTGTCGCTGGAACGTGCGGGCATGCCGGGCGAAGGCAAGGTCTTTGGTTCGATCGACGAAGTTCAGCACGCGCTGGATGCGGGTGAGGTGCATTTGCACACCAAAATCACCGCGCGGATCACGCAGATCGACGAAGAAGGCAACGAAGTTCAGAAGCGCTATGAAACCACTCCGGGCCGTCTGCGTCTGGGTGCCCTGCTGCCGATGAACAACAAGGCACCGTTCGATCTGGTCAACCGCCTGCTGCGGAAGAAAGAAGTGCAGCAGGTGATCGACACCGTCTACCGCTACTGCGGCCAGAAAGAGTCGGTTATCTTCTGTGACCAGATCATGTCGATGGGCTTCAAAGAAGCGTTCAGGGCGGGCATCTCGTTCGGCAAGGACGACATGGTCATTCCAGACGACAAGTGGGGCATCGTTGATGACACCCGCGATCAGGTGAAAGACTTCGAACAGCAGTACATGGACGGCCTGATCACTCAGGGTGAAAAGTACAACAAGGTTGTCGATGCCTGGTCGAAGTGTAACGACCGCGTCACCGAGGCGATGATGAGCACCATCTCGAACGTCGCCAAGGCCGAAGACGGGTCTGACATGGAACCGAACTCGGTCTACATGATGGCCCACTCCGGTGCGCGGGGCTCGGTCACTCAGATGAAACAGCTGGGCGGTATGCGCGGCCTGATGGCCAAGCCGAACGGTGACATCATCGAGACGCCGATCATCTCGAACTTCAAGGAAGGTCTGACCGTTCTTGAATACTTCAACTCGACCCACGGTGCCCGTAAGGGTCTGTCGGATACCGCTCTGAAGACGGCGAACTCGGGTTACCTGACCC
This sequence comes from Ruegeria sp. N7, assembly GCF_056531345.1. NCBI lineage: Bacteria > Pseudomonadati > Pseudomonadota > Alphaproteobacteria > Rhodobacterales > Roseobacteraceae > Ruegeria > Ruegeria sp. N7. The sequence continues at coordinate 54,057 of NZ_JBQFLR010000021.1, forward strand.
GTCGTCTGGTGGACGTGGCGCAGGACTGCATCGTTCGTGAGATCGATTGTGGCACCGAGCGCGCAATCACTGCCGAAGCTGCGGTCAACGATGGTGAGGTTGTCGCCTCGCTGGCCGAGCGTATCCTGGGCCGTGTGGCGGCTGACGATATCCTGCGTCCGGGTACGGATGAGGTGCTTGTTGCGGCTGGTCAGCTGATCGACGAACGTATGGCAGACACCATCGACGAAGCGGGCGTTCAGTCGACCCGCATCCGCTCACCTCTGACCTGCGAGTCTGAGGAAGGCGTCTGTGCCACCTGCTACGGTCGTGACCTTGCTCGCGGTACCATGGTGAACACGGGTGAGGCTGTCGGCATCATCGCCGCCCAGTCCATCGGTGAACCCGGTACACAGCTGACGATGCGGACCTTCCACATCGGTGGTGTTGCGCAAGGTGGTCAGCAGTCGTTCCAGGAAGCCAGCCAGGCTGGCGTCGTATCCTTCGAGAACCCGCAGATCCTGGTCAATGCCGCAGGCGAAAGCCTTGTCATGGGCCGCAACATGAAGCTGGTGATCAAGGACGATCACGGCGAAGAGCGCGCCAGCCACAAGCTGGGCTACGGCTCCAAGCTGTTCGTCAAGGAAGGCACCAAGGTGGCCCGCGGCGACAAGCTGTTCGAATGGGATCCCTACACCCTGCCGATCATCGCCGAGAAAGCCGGTACCACCAAATACGTCGATCTGGTTTCGGGCCTTGCCGTCCGTGACGAGACCGACGAAGCAACCGGCATGACCCAGAAGATCGTGATCGACTGGCGCGCCGCCCCCCGTGGCAGCGACCTCAAGCCCGAGATCATTCTGGTCGGTGACGATGGCGAACCGGTCCGCAACGATGCGGGCAACCCGGTTCACTATCCGATGTCGGTGGATGCGATCCTGTCGGTCGAAGATGGCCAGAAGATCGAAGCCGGTGACGTTGTTGCGCGTATTCCGCGTGAAGGTGCCAAGACCAAAGACATCACCGGTGGTCTGCCGCGTGTGGCCGAACTGTTCGAAGCCCGCCGTCCGAAAGATCACGCGATCATCGCAGAAGCCGATGGTTACGTGCGCTTTGGCCGCGACTACAAGAACAAGCGCCGCATCAGCATCGAACCGGCTGACGAGTCGCTGGAACCCATCGAGTACATGGTACCCAAGGGCAAGCACATCCCTGTTGTCGAAGGCGACTTCGTACAGAAGGGCGACTACATCATGGACGGCAACCCGGCCCCGCATGACATCCTGTCCATCATGGGTGTCGAGGCGCTGGCGAACTACATGATCGACGAAGTGCAGGATGTGTATCGTCTGCAAGGCGTGAAGATCAACGACAAGCACATCGAAGTCATCGTGCGCCAGATGCTGCAGAAGTGGGAGATCCTGGATTCAGGCGACACCACCCTGCTGAAAGGCGAACATGTCGACAAGCAGGAGTTCGACGCAGCCAACGAAAAGACCATCGCCCGCGGTGGTCGTCCGGCACAGGGCGAGCCGATCCTTCTGGGGATCACCAAGGCCTCGTTGCAGACGCGTTCGTTCATCTCGGCGGCGTCGTTCCAGGAAACCACCCGCGTACTGACCGAAGCGTCCGTGCAGGGCAAAAAGGACAAGCTGGTCGGCCTGAAAGAGAACGTCATCGTTGGTCGCCTGATCCCCGCCGGTACCGGTGGGGCCACGCAGGCCGTCCGCCACATCGCGCAGTCGCGCGACAATGTGGTGATCGAAGCCCGCCGGGAAGAGGCCGAAGCGGCCGCTGCCCTGGCTGCGCCGATCATGGATGATGATCTGGTCGGGGATGAGCTGGACGTTCTGGTGGAAACACCCGAAAGCCGCGAGTAATCGCCCGATTGACAAGTTTAGGAAGGCCCCGCGATTTCGCGGGGCCTTTCGTTTTTGCAGGGCTGAAACGCGCACCACGCTTAAGGCGGTTCCAGACCACTGGAATATCGCGCTCGCCGTATGAGACCTGCAATAACAGTAGGGTTTTTCTGGTTTAGCCTAAACTGTGCTACCATCCGCCATGAGTTCACACAGGTGACGGGGGTGGATGATGAGAGCTGTCACAAAGTTGTCGCGCGTATTTTCGGTTTTCGGTCTGGGCCTGATGGCCGCCTGCACGGACTATGCCTATGTGGGGATGCCACCGGGCCAGCCATCGCGTGAGATCGTGATCCCGAACGGCACGACGCGCCTGATCCCGATATCCGGCTCGATCGTCGGGCTGGCATATGATGAGCCGCGACGGCGGATCTTCCTGCGCAATCTTCCCGGTACCCAGCTACAGGAGCTTGACCGAAATGGCCGTGTCCTGCGTACCTTTGCGGCACAGCGGGTTCCGGCCGGATGCGGTGGCATCACACCTGACGAGTTTCCCATCAAAGAATGCGGGTTGGCCGTTCGGGGAAGCGACGGGCATCTGTTCCTCGACCATCCGAACGGGGTGATGATCGCGGAACTGACCCGCGACGGGCAATTTGTGCGCAACATAACCCTCAGCCAACCGCAAGGGCCGATTGGCGGGCTGGCCTTTGATGAAACGACCGGCACGTTTTATGTGCTGTTCATCCGCAATCGCCTGATCGCCGAGGTGGATTTGAACGGCACGGTGCTTAGGACAATCCGGGCGACCAATCCATCGGTCGGCGCAGCGGTGCAGATCGAACGCTTTGGCCTTGGCATCAATTCCAAACGCCGCGAGCTTTATGTTGCGCTTCAGAACGGCAACCAGCTTGGCGTTCTGGACATGTCCGGCGGGTTGATCGCAACGCACATGCTCAGCGCCGGGGTGGCTGTGGAAGGGATCGGAGGTGGTCGGGTCTCTGGTCTCTGATAGGGGCTCAGAAGGCGTTTTCGACCCGCTCCCAACGCGTCGGAGCGTAATTCTTGCGCTGATCTGATTTGATGCGTTGACAGGCGGCTGTCCGATTGGGCCAATGGCCCGATCACTCTGCGCAGGGCCAAATCTGACATGAACCCAAACACCAAAGGTGCCTTGCTGATGATGGGCAGCATGGCGGCCTTCACCCTGAACGACACTTTGGTCAAGGTCGCGCTTCGGGAACTGCCATTGTTCCAACTCGTGGCCATGCGGGGCGTCCTGGCCGTTTTCCTTGTCTACGGTCTTGCCCGTTATCTGGGGGCGCTGCACCTCAATTTCTCAAACCACGACCGGTGGCTGGTTGCGCTGCGCAGTCTGGCCGAACTGTCGGCTACCTTCTTTTTTCTGACAGCGCTCAAGAACATGCCGCTTGCCAATGTGACGGCCATTCTACAGGCGCTGCCTCTGACCGTGACTCTGGGCGCGGCGCTGGTCTTCTCCGAACAGGTCGGCTGGCGGCGCATATTGGCGATTGCCATTGGTTTTGGTGGCATGGTTTTGATCGTCAGACCCGGTCCTGACGGCTTCAGCCTGTATTCCATCTACGCGCTGATAGCAGTGGCTTCGATCACGGTTCGCGATCTGGTGACGCGACGCATGTCGCCCCAGGTTCCGTCAATGGTGGTGACGTTGGCGACGTCTCTTTCCATCACCGTGGCCGCAGCGATTGCTTCGGTGTTTGAAGGATGGGTTCCGGTTTCCGGCGCTGCGGGTTCTCTGGTTGCGGCGGCGGCCGTGTTCGTCCTGATGGGCTATCTGTTCAGCGTCATGGTCATGCGTCAGGGCGATGTCGGGTTCATCGCGCCGTTTCGCTATTCCAGCCTGATCTGGGCCCTAGGGTTGGGCTGGGCCGTATTCGATGAATGGCCTGACGGTCTGACCATGCTGGGTGCGACACTTATCGTGGCCGCCGGATTGTTTACGCTGTTCCGGGAACGCGCGCGTCGGGAAGCGGCGTGAACCTGCGTGACAAGGCTCTGACCACTGGTTATCCGAAGGTGAAACCCAGCGTCCGGTTGCGGGCTTGGTACTTCCGGTGCAGCGCGGTTATATGAACCCGGTAAAGCCCGCGCACCCACTTCGGCACGGCCCGGATCAGCCTATTGCCGGGCAACCGGTATCGTGCTGTTGACACTCGGGCCGACTCCCCCTATTACGCGCGTCATCTCGGTGACGGGGGCCGCCCCATAGCCGATTCCAGTAATGAGCTGGTCAAGGCCCGGACAATTTTGCAGTTCGCGCCCTCTGAGAAACAACCGCGACGTTCACCTCGGAATGGGAACGCTCGTGGGTTTTGCGCTTGTGGACGCATAAGCGCAGCGAAGTTAGCCGCACGCAGCCCGCGTGCATGTCATGTGTTGCAAAACGGGGAAGAAACCGGAATGCCAACTATTCAACAGCTGATCCGCAAACCGCGGCAGCCCAAAGTAAAACGCTCGAAGTCCATGCACCTGGAGCAGTGCCCGCAGAAACGCGGCGTCTGCACACGTGTTTACACCACCACACCGAAGAAACCGAACTCGGCTATGCGTAAGGTTGCCAAGGTGCGCCTGACCAACGGGTTCGAGGTCATCTCGTACATCCCCGGTGAAAGCCACAACCTTCAGGAACACTCGGTTGTTCTGATCCGTGGCGGCCGTGTGAAAGACCTTCCCGGTGTGCGTTACCACATCCTGCGCGGTGTTCTGGATACTCAGGGCGTCAAAGACCGTAAGCAACGCCGTTCGAAATACGGCGCGAAGCGTCCCAAGTAAGAAGGAGAGGCTGATATGTCACGTCGTCACGCCGCCGAAAAACGCGAAGTCCTGCCTGACGCCAAGTTTGGCGATAAGGTTCTGACCAAATTCATGAACAACCTGATGATCGACGGCAAGAAGTCGGTCGCCGAGCGCATCGTCTACAACGCCTTCGACCGCGTTGAGAACAAGATCAAGCGCGCGCCCGTCGAAGTGTTCCACGAAGCACTCGACAACATCAAACCGTCGGTTGAGGTTCGCTCGCGCCGGGTTGGTGGTGCAACCTATCAGGTTCCGGTCGAAGTCCGCCCCGAGCGCCGCGAAGCACTGGCCATCCGCTGGCTGATCACCGCTGCGCGCGGCCGCAATGAAAACACCATGGAAGAACGCCTCGCCGGTGAACTGCTGGACGCTGTACAGTCCCGCGGTACCGCCGTGAAGAAGCGCGAAGACACCCACAAGATGGCCGAGGCGAACAAAGCCTTCAGCCATTACCGTTGGTAATCCCAGAGGCTTATCCAAATGGCACGCGAATATCCGCTCGAACTATACCGTAACTTCGGTATCATGGCGCACATCGACGCAGGTAAGACCACCTGCTCGGAGCGTATCCTGTATTACACTGGTAAATCCCACAACATCGGTGAGGTGCACGATGGTGCAGCCACCATGGACTGGATGGAGCAGGAGCAGGAACGCGGCATCACCATCACTTCGGCTGCGACCACCACCTTCTGGGAACGCACCGAAGACGGTCAGACCGCCGATACCCCCAAGCACCGCCTGAACATCATCGACACCCCCGGCCACGTTGACTTCACCATCGAAGTCGAACGCTCGCTGGCGGTTCTCGACGGTGCCGTCTGCGTTCTCGACGCAAACGCCGGTGTTGAACCCCAGACCGAAACTGTGTGGCGTCAGGCTGACCGCTACAAGGTTCCGCGTATGGTTTTCGTCAACAAGATGGACAAGATCGGCGCAGACTTCTTCAACTGCGTTCGCATGATCGAAGACCGTACCGGCGCACGCGCTGTTCCGGTTGGTATTCCGATCGGTGCCGAAACCGAGCTGGAAGGCCTAGTTGATCTGGTCACCATGGAAGAGTGGCTGTGGCAGGGCGAAGACCTTGGTGCAAGCTGGGTCAAAGCTCCGATCCGCGACAGCCTGAAAGACATGGCTGACGAATGGCGCGGCAAGATGATCGAAGCGGCCGTCGAAGAAGACGACGACGCGATGATGGCCTATCTGGAAGGCGAAGAGCCCGACGTTCCGACCCTGCGCAAACTGCTGCGCAAAGGCACGCTGGCGCTGCATTTCGTACCCGTTCTGGGAGGCTCGGCGTTCAAGAACAAAGGCGTTCAGCCGCTGCTCAACGCTGTGATCGACTATCTGCCCAGCCCGCTGGACGTTGTTGATTACATGGGCTTCAAACCCGGCGACGAGGAAGAAGTTCGTAACATCGCACGTCGTGCCGATGACGACATGGCCTTCTCGGGTCTGGCGTTCAAAATCATGAACGACCCCTTCGTTGGTTCGCTGACCTTCACCCGCGTTTACTCGGGCACCATGAACAAGGGCGACTCGATCCTGAACTCGACCAAAGGCAAGAAAGAGCGCATCGGTCGTATGATGATGATGCACTCCAACAACCGGGAAGAGATCGAAGAAGCGTTTGCAGGCGACATCATCGCGCTGGCGGGTCTGAAAGACACCACCACCGGTGACACTCTGTGCGATGCGAAGGATCCGGTGGTTCTGGAAACCATGACCTTCCCCGATCCGGTGATCGAGATCGCGGTCGAGCCCAAAACCAAGGGCGACCAGGAAAAGATGTCTCAGGGTCTGGCCCGTCTGGCCGCCGAAGACCCGTCCTTCCGCGTGGAAACCGACCTGGAATCGGGTCAGACCATCATGAAGGGCATGGGCGAACTTCACCTGGACATCCTGGTGGACCGTCTCAAGCGCGAGTTCAAGGTCGAAGCCAACATCGGTGCGCCTCAGGTGGCTTATCGTGAAACCATCTCGATGCCGGTCGAACACACCTATACCCATAAGAAACAGTCGGGTGGTTCGGGTCAGTTCGCCGAAGTCAAGCTGGAGATCCAGCCCACTGAGGCAGGCGAAGGTTACTCGTTCGAAAGCCGCATCGTTGGTGGTGCCGTTCCGAAGGAATACATCCCCGGTGTTGAAAAAGGCATCAACTCGGTCATGGACAGCGGCCCTCTGGCTGGCTTCCCCGTGATCGACTTCAAGGTTGCCCTGCTGGACGGTAAGTTCCACGACGTTGACTCGAGCGTTCTGGCGTTCGAAATCGCGGCCCGTATGTGTATGCGTGAAGGCATGCGCAAAGCTGGCGCGAAGCTGCTGGAACCGATCATGAAGGTCGAAGTGATCACCCCGGAAGAATACACCGGCGGTATCATCGGCGACCTGACCTCGCGTCGGGGCCAGGTGTCTGGTCAGGAACCGCGCGGCAACGCGATCGCGATCGATGCGTTTGTTCCGCTGGCGAACATGTTCGGCTACATCAACACCCTGCGTTCGATGTCGTCGGGCCGCGCCCAGTTCACCATGCAGTTCGACCACTACGATCCGGTTCCGCAGAACATCTCGGACGAGATCCAGGCGAAATACGCATAAGCGACGATTTGAGGGAGCGCCGTTCCGGGGCTCCCTTCATTACAGAAAAAGGAGGCCATCATGGCAAAGGAAAAGTTTGAGCGTAATAAGCCGCACGTCAACATCGGCACGATTGGGCATGTTGACCACGGCAAGACGACGCTGACCGCAG
>NZ_JBQFLR010000022.1:0-54133 GCF_056531345.1 Ruegeria sp. N7
GCTGGCCAACACCCTCACCGCCTGCTGCCGCGCAAACAAACTCCCCGAACCAGAAGGCCTGACCGCGTGATATACGCGGGGGCCGGATCGGGGCGTTTCAGAGTGCAAGGTACCCTATACCTGCAAATGCAACACAACATCCAAGCCACTGCTGAAGAGCCATTTTTTCCTTCAATATGGCCCAGGCCAGAACTACGGTTAACAACCCAAAAACGGATGCCGAGACCGAGGCAAATTGTGCATTGGGCAAACCACCCGCTGAGACCACGCAAAGGATGGCAACTGCATCCAGAACACCCATCACACATAACAGGGGCATCGCTTGGGGTCCGGGCCAGATTGCTTTTCCAGATGCCACAGCAACCATCCCCAGAGTCAGGATTGCCGCCAATCGGCTGACCAGCGAGACCGAGTACTCGTTGCTAAGCTCGGTTGCATATTGTCCTAGGGCAAAGGCCGCCGCGAAGCCGACGGCCGCAACCAGCGACAGCAGTATTGTTGGGCCTGTTGCCGGATACACCACCGCATCCCGTTCGGACTTGGCTGCGACCACGGAAACCCCGATGCCAATCGCAATGACGGCAAGCCAATGCAGCGGGCTGATAGTTGCACCCCGCCATATGGCCAGCAACACGGACAAGACCGGGTAACTCGCGACAAGTGGCGCAACCAACCGAACCGGGCCACGCTGAAAAGCGGCATACATGCTGATACCCGCCAACAGATAAAACCCGCCCGCGGCGACAGCGGTGAACACTGCGGCACCAGAAATCGAGTCAAATGTACCCAGCGTCACCGTCAGACCAAACTGAAGCACCGCGCCCGATATCAGCACGACCATCAGCGACGCGATCACGCTGACAGACTGGCTGACATAACGTACTGCCAGATCGTGTATCCCCCAGCAAAGTGCCGCGACCAGGCCAAGCGCCAGAGCAGTCATTTTGTCATCACCATCATCGGCTTTGTTTCAATCCGCTTGAGACCATGCATACGTCAAACTGTCACTGGTATTAAACTTATTTTCCTGTTATGCAATATTATTGAAGCCAAAGGCAGTAAGAGGCAGCACATGACGTCTGCATTAGAGCAACTTGGCGGTGAGAGCCGGCTGCGCAGTCTGGTTGAGCGTTTCTATGATCGGATGGAAACGGATCCGGCAGTTTATTCCTTGCACAGGCTACACTTTCGCGGCCATGGGCTAAACCATACCAGACAGGCCCAGTTCGAGTTTCTCAGCGGTTTTCTGGGAGGGCGGGCCTATTACCGCGAACGATTTGGTCATATGGACCTGCGCGAAATTCATGCGCATGTCCCTATCCGCGAAGCTGATGCCGAGCTTTGGCTGGAGACGTTTGACGCCGCGCTGGCGGATTGCGGCATGTCCGGTCCGGTTGTCGACAGGATGCGCGTGACGTTGCGCAGGGCGGCGCTCATGCTGGTCAATGACGTACCTGACTGGCGGCTGGAGGCGGATGCGGGCGCAGATGCCCGTGACACACAGCGTGAAAAGAGCGACTAACTTCGCGTGGCCATCGCAGAAACAGGGCCGCCTATGGCGCGGCCCCGATATGCAACCCTGCAATCCGACTTAGATATCGAGCGTGTTGTCTTTTTCCCAGCGCGAGAAATGGGAAACAAAAGAGTTCCATTCCTGATGCTTCATTTTCAGGAAAGCTGACGAGAATTCGGAACCCATCATCGCCTTCAGCTCTTTGTCCTTGTCGTATTCGCGCAGCGCATCAAGCATGTTCAGGGGCAGTTTCGGTGCACCGCGTACCTTATGGCCTTCGGCATACATATCGATGTCCCAGCGCTTGCCGGGATCGGCCTTGGACCGGATACCTGACAGCCCGGCCGCGATGATGACGGCCTGTAGCAGGTAGGGGTTGGTTGCGCCATCGGGCAAGCGCAATTCGAAACGTCCGGGGCCGGGAACGCGCACCATGTGCGTGCGGTTGTTGCCGGTCCAAGTCACCGTGTTAGGCGCCCAGGTAGCACCGGATATCGTCCGCGGCGCGTTGATGCGTTTGTAGCTGTTCACCGTGGGGTTGGTGATCGCCGCCAGTGCCGAGGCGTGTTTCATGATCCCGCCGAGGAAGTGCTTGCCGCGTTCTCCCAGACCAACCTCGCCGGTTGGGCCGTCACCCTCTCCTGCGAATACATTGGTTTTGGCGGCATCACCCGGCGCATCCCAGACCGAGATATGGGCGTGGCAGCCATTGCCGGTCAGTCCTTCGACCGGTTTCGGCATGAATGTCGCCCGAAGCCCGTGTTTTTCCGCGATCGATTTTGCCATGAACTTGAAGAAGGAATGCTTGTCTGCTGTGCGCAGGACATCATCAAATTCCCAGTTCATCTCGAACTGGCCGTTGGCATCCTCGTGGTCGTTCTGGTACGGACCCCAGCCCAGGTCCAGCATGTAGTCACAAATTTCGCGCACCACATCATAACGGCGCATCACGGCCTGTTGGTCATAACAGGGCTTTTCGGCTGTATCAAACGGATCACTGATCTGTTCGCCATCCGGGGTCATCAAAAAGAACTCGGCCTCGATCCCGGTTTTGACATGCATGCCCTCGCTTGCCGCTTCGCCAATCAGGCGGCGCAGAACATTGCGCGGGGCTTGCGCGACGTCCTTGCCTTCCATCACACAGTTGCCCGCAACCCATGCCACCTCTGGCTTCCATGGCAGCTGGATCACCGATGACGGGTCCGGCACCGCCAGCATGTCAGGATGCGCAGGGGTCATATCCAGCCAGGTGGCAAACCCGGCAAAACCAGCGCCATCTTCCTGCATCTCGGCAATGGCTTGCGCTGGCACCAGTTTGGCCCGCTGTCCACCAAACAGATCGGTGAACGAGATCATGAAGTATTTGACGCCTTTTTCTTTTGCGAAAGCTGCGAGATCTGTCGTCACGATTGCTTTCCTTTCCCTGTTGAATTTTCGGTTTTCAAAGCAAGAACGCGGCCCCCATTCAGGAGGCCGCGTCGCATATGTTCAGAACCCTTCCTTGCCTGGGTACCAACTGGTTCCCGCTAAGGGCACCCGCGCCATCGCGGCGGCCTCCATAGTCAGGGCACACAGGTCCTCCGGCTCGAGGTTGTGCAGGTGGTTGTGACCGCAGGCGCGCGCAATGGTCTGCGCCTCTAACGTCATGACCTTCAGGTAGTTGCGCAGCCTGCGACCCGCTTCGACGGGGTTCAAGCGCGCGGCAAGCTCAGGGTCCTGCGTTGTGATGCCAGCGGGGTCGCGCCCTTCGTGCCAGTCATCATAGGCCCCTGTGGTCGTGCCCAGTTTCTGATACTCGGATTCCCATTTGGGATCGTTGTCGCCAAGGGCCACCAGAGCGGCGGTGCCAATGGCAACCGCATCGGCCCCAAGCGCCAATGCTTTGGCCACATCGGCACCTGTTCTTATGCCACCCGAAATGACCAACTGAACTTCACGATGTACACCCAAATCCTGCAACGCCTGCACGGCGGGGCGGATACAGGCCAGCGTGGGCAAGCCAACATGTTCGATGAACACATCCTGCGTGGCGGCTGTGCCACCCTGCATCCCGTCCATGACCACGACATCGGCCCCGGCCTTTACCGCCAGTGCAGTATCATAATAGGGGCGCGTCGCGCCGACCTTGACATAGATCGGCACCTGCCAACCGGTGATTTCGCGCAGCTCAAGGATCTTGATCTCCAGATCGTCCGGCCCGGTCCAGTCCGGATGGCGACAGGCCGAACGCTGGTCGATGCCTTTGGGCAGGGTCCGCATTTCGGCCACACGGTCGCTGATCTTCTGACCCAGAAGCATCCCGCCACCGCCGGGTTTAGCGCCTTGCCCGACCACGACTTCAATCGCATCCGCCTTACGCAAATCATTCGGGTTCATGCCGTAGCGCGAGGGCAGATACTGGTAGACCAGCTTGGATGAATGACCCCGTTCTTCCGGGGTCATGCCGCCATCACCGGTTGTGGTCGACGTGCCCGCAGCAGATGCGCCACGGCCCAAAGCCTCTTTGGCGGGACCAGACAACGCGCCGAAACTCATACCCGCGATGGTGATCGGAATATCCAACTTGATCGGATTTTTCGCAAAACGTGTGCCTAGCGTAACCGAGGTATCGCAGCGCTCGCGATATCCTTCCAGCGGATAGCGCGAGATGGATGCGCCCAAAAACAGCAGATCGTCGAAATGAGGGACCCTGCGCTTGGCGCCACCTCCTCGAATATCATAGATGCCTGTCGCGGCTGCGCGTCGGATCTCGGCATTGATGGGGTTGGAGAACGTCGCCGACTGGATCGGCAGGGTGCGGGGGATCTGATCGTCCATATCTTTCATACCCTTCTTCCTCAGTATGCGGCGGCGTTGTCGATGTCGAAATTGTACAGCTGCCGAGCCGAGCCGTAGCGTTTGAACTCTTCCGGTTTGGCATCACAGCCCGCCCGGTCCAGCAGGTCTTTCAGTATCTCCAGATGTTCGGGACGCATTTCCTTCTCGATACAATCGGCACCAAGACTTTTGACCGAGCCGCGCACGAACAGCCGCGCCTCGTAGAGTGAATCCCCCAGCGCATCGCCTGCGTTTCCGCAGACCACCAGGTTTCCGGCTTGCGCCATGAAGGCGGACATGTGGCCGATATTGCCGTGCACGACGATGTCGATGCCTTTCATCGAAATGCCGCAGCGCGAGCTTGCATTGCCCTTGATCACCAGCAATCCGCCATGGCCGGTCGCGCCGGCATATTGGCTGGCGTCACCATCGACGATGACCTGACCGGACATCATGTTCTCTGCAACACCCGGCCCGACGGACCCTTCGACCTTGATAGTTGCCTGCTGGTTCATCCCCGCGCAGTAATACCCGGTCGATCCCTTGACCGTCACCTCGATCGGCGCGTCCAGCCCAACGGCAATCGCATGGCTGCCCTTGGGATTTACAATTTCCCAACGGGTCTGGTTGGTCTCGGAATTTTGTGCCTGCAAGCAAGAGTTCAATCCGCGCAGCCCGTCTGCCTCTAGATCATAGGTCTGCATATCAGGCGGCCTTTTCGTGGGTTGTGGGGCTGTCGTTGTGCGACCAGAAATAAACGGTGGACGGTTCAGGTTCCCAAACTCGTGCATCTTCGATGCCGGGCAGGTTCACTAGGGCGCGATACTCGCTGCCAAAAGCCACATACTGATCGGTTTCAGCCATCACGGCTGGTTTACACGCGATCGGATCACGCACGACGCCAAAGCCGTCCTTGGTTCCCACGACAAAAGTGAAGAAACCGTCCAGATCATCGATGCTGGATTCCAGAGCCTCGCCCAAGGTGGCACCATTCATCATCTTCCAGGTCAGGTAGGCTGCGCCAACTTCGGTGTCGTTCTCTGTCTGGATCGTTACACCCGCGCGGCGCAGTTTGCGGCGCAACGAGTTATGGTTGGACAGCGACCCGTTATGGACCAGACATTGGTCGGACCCTGTATTGAACGGGTGGGCACCCATTGTGGTCACCGCAGATTCCGTCGCCATGCGGGTGTGTCCGATGCCATGCGTGCCGCTCATTCCGCTGAGGTTAAAACGCTCGGCAACATCCTTCGGCAGGCCGACTTCCTTGTAGATTTCAAGGCTGTCACCACGGCTCATCACCCGGACCGACGGGCGGATCTCAGCCAGAGCGGACCGTGCAGCTTCGAACTGACCGGCAGGAATTTCCAAAACGGCATGTGTGTCGTTGTTTCTTTGACCAACAGACGTACCCAGGCTTTTGCCCAACTCGTCCGCAAGGTCGACAAAATCGGTTTCGGGGTTGGGGGACTGAACCGTAATCTTGGTTTTACCCGCCGATTCTGCGCCATAAATCGCAATACCGGCACTGTCGGGGCCACGATCTGTCATCGTGATCAGCATGTCTGTCAGCATATTGCCCAGTTGAGGAGCAAGGGACTGATCTTTGAGGAATAATCCAACAATTCCGCACATGGCTGGCAGATCTCCTTGTGTGTTTCGTTATGATTCGACGGTACCAATTATTCTGCAGGATATCAATAACGGTAGGAAAGTTTTTTTCCTGTCAGGCAATGGACGCATCCATTGATCTTGCGCCCATTGCCGGTTCTCAAAACCGGATCAATAACGATCCAGCTGTGCTTTTACTCTGTCTTCGTCTCCTGCGTGGCGGGCTTTTTCAAGATGCTCGCCCTCGCGGACAAATTGGATACGGTGCCAGCCGATCCAGAAGACGACGCCGATGATGACCATCAGAATTTCGTACCCCTGGAAGGGATAGACCGGGCCGACTTCGGCAAGATCAACGGCCCAACTTGTATATCCGATTGTAGACATAACGTTCTCCTCTATTTCGCGGCTGCGCCACGGGCGGCCAGCTCTTCTTTGTCAGCCGCGATGATCGCTGCTTTGGCATCTTCGTAGGCATGGTGTTCGGCGTAATCGAGGCCCTGAAGCTCAACCTCTTCCGGTATGCGAAGAACACCGGCAGCAGCTTGCAACTTGGCCACGATCCAACCGGGCATGAAACCCAGCACAAAGAACATTATGACTGCACCGGTGACCTGTCCGACCGGATTGATCGTCGCATATCCTTCGTAAGGCGAAGACGGGACACCCCACAGGACAAACCCAGCAATGATGAGGCCAATGACACCTGAGTACCCGTGCACTGCAACCGCCCCGACAGCATCATCCAGCTTGAACCGGCGTTCGACCCAGTAGTGCAGCTTGTAGACAATCACGACACCGATCGCGCCGATGATCATCGCCTGGATCGGGTGGTACAGGTCATTCCCTGCGGATGCGGTGATAACACCGGCCAGCCCGCCAGAGAACGTCCAGAAGGCATCGCCTTTTGAAACCACATACGCCGCCATCAATCCACCAGACAGAGACATCAGGAAATTGAAGGTGATCGCCGAGAGAGTCGTCGGAGCCAGATAGATGTTTGTTGCGGTCCAGGTCACGCCAGTGATCTGCCCGTCAATCGCCTCGGGAGAGATCACCGGAACGTTGCAGGCAGCGTAGAAACCCCAGAAGCCGGTGTAGATCAGGAAAATCCCGATCGTCAGCATCCAAGGATTGTGAGGTGGAATATCCCGAGGAGTTCCGTCCTTAGCAAACTTGCCAAGGCGCGGACCCAGAACCATGATCACACCAAGCGCATACCCCCCCGCGATCGCGTGAATAACGCCGGATGCATAGGCATCATGATACCCCAGAACACGCACCATCCAGCCGGCATAGTGCCAACCCCATGCGGCATCGATGATCCAGAAGACCGACCCGATCAGCACCGCATGTACCCAAAGGGCCGAAGATCTGATCCGCTCGATCACCGAGCCGGAAACGATCGAGGCCGCGGTCCACGAAAACAGCAAGAATGCGGCCCAGAAGACCCCTGTGATTCTGTCGCCAAGGTTGGTGGCCATTGTGTCGGCCCAAGGCAGATTCGCGGCACCCGCTTCTGCATCCAGACCGCCCCAGAACGGAAAGTTCGGAAAGGCCCAGTAGATCCACCATCCAAAGAAGAAGAACGTGACCGTCACCAGTGGGATGATCATGATGTTTTTCATCAATGTGTGCATGTGGTTACGCGCTCGGCTGGCGCCGACCTCGTACATGCAAAAGCCCACATGGATGAGGAACATGAAGACGACCGTTACCCAGTAATAAAACTCGGTAAAGACCGTCGTGAGTGCGTTTAGATTACCATCCACTTCGTAGTCTCCCTGTTGTTGCAGCAGGAGGTCCGCCCGCGCAGAATTTCCTGCTGGGAATATTTATCTACTCAGAGGACATTTTCATTTGCGACCTGTCAATAGATATGTGGGGCAAACACCTTTTAGGCCTGTCCGTAACCTAAGCTTTGGCACACCAAAAACGGACCTAAACATCTGACAAACAACTAACAAATTCCCTTCTCAGGAATGTTTTCAGGGTGCAAAAATTGCAGGCAAATATTCCCAGCAGGAAAATTTTCTGCACTCAGGTGTTGATTTTCAATCCAACATCGGCCTCAATGTGGCCAACAAAAACGATCAACGGGAGACCTGAACCATGGCCATTCTTTGGAGGACGTCGGCCCTTGCGCAGCGCCATGCCGAGATCGGCGGCGAGCTTGAGGACTGGAACGGAATGGGGACCGCTTGGTTCTATGACCACAGCCCTGAACGTGCCAAAGCGGACTACGAAGCCATCCGCACCAAAGCTGGTCTTATGGATGTATCCGGCCTGAAAAAGGTTCATGTGGTTGGCGAGGATGCCGCCTATGTTATTGATCGTGTCACCACGCGGAATGTGGAAAAAATCATGCCTGGCCGATCGACCTATGCCTCGATCCTGAATGCCGAAGGCAAGTTTGTTGATGACTGCATCATCTATCGTCTGTCGGTGAACACGTGGTTGGTGGTGCATGGCACCGGAACAGGCATGGAGCAGCTGACATCCGTGGCGGCAGGCAAGAACTGCTCGGTCATTTTTGACGACGACATGCATGATATGTCGCTGCAAGGGCCAGTCGCCGTTGATTTCCTGGCAAAGCATATCCCCGGCATTCGTGACCTGGCTTATTTCGGCATCATGCAGACCAAGCTTTATGGGTGCCCGGTGATGGTTTCGCGGACCGGGTATACCGGTGAGCGTGGGTACGAGATTTTCTGTCAGGCCAAACATGCTGTGCATCTGTGGGACAGCATTCTGGCTGACGGCAAGGACATGGGCATCGTACCAGTCCAGTTCTCGACACTCGATCTGCTGCGCACCGAAAGTTACCTGCTGTTCTATCCGGGCGATAATTCGGAAACCTATCCGTTCGATGGTGAGACATGTGGCGATACGCTGTGGGAACTGGGTCTGGATTTCACTGTCTCGCCCGGCAAGACCGGCTTTATCGGCGCCGAGAACCATTATGCCTCGAAAGGCAAGGAACGGTTCAAGATCTATGGCGTCAAGTTGGAAGGCACGACACCGGCGAATGAGGGCGCGGACCTGCTGCAGAATGGTGAAAAGGTCGGTGTTGTCACCTTTGGCATGTATTCCGAAATCAACGGGCATAATGTGGGTATCGCGCGGATGCCGGTTGCCTGCGCATCGCCCGGAACCAAGCTGACGGTGCGCAACGGAGATGGAACGGAAATAGCGGCGACTGCGGAAGAGATGCCGTTCTACGATCAGGATAAATCGATCAGAACCGCAAAGGGCTGAGTTTCAGGGGGCGCAACGGGCATACCGTGGCGCCCTTTTCCTATTTGAGGGTACAATGTCAAAGTTCGAATTTCCCAAGTCAATCACAAGCCGACCGATCTGGGGCACGCTGGAAGCTCGCAAGGGTGACCATCATCTCATGATCGCCGAAGCCGAAGGCGCAGAAGCCGTTCTCGACATCGCGACGCCTGATCTGATGGCCAAAACGCATCTGATCTACATCCCTAAAGGGACGGACTACTCGGAAAGGTTGCAGGCGCTGAACCCCGCCCAATTCTACGAAGGTCCATCCTATGCGGCCGCGCTGCAACGCATCCGCCGCGTGCTGGAGGACGCGCATATGGGATTGCAGGTCTATCTGAGCGGTACTGAGGGCATGATGGGTCAGGCCATGAATGAGGTGACAGCAGTCGGCCTGCCACACACGGCGATACAGACCGAACATCGCGGTTCGGTTGCACGCCGGATGCAATGCGTGCACTGCAAAGGCATCACCGAAGATGTCGAGGTTGATCCGTTTGTCTGCTCGCATTGCGGGCTGAATCTGTTCGTGCGCGATCACTACTCCCGCCGGCTTGCCGCCTATCAGGGTGTCCGTGTCGACGCCGAAGATCATGGCAACGTGCCCGAGCCAAAGGGGATCTACGAATGAGTGGTGCCGAGAAAATTCAGGTCAAAGTGACCGAAATCACCCCGCTGAATGAACTGGTGACGCGGTTCCGGTTCGAACGCATCGACGGCGGTCAGTTGCCAACATTTTCGGGCGGAGCGCATACCGTTGTCGAAATGAAGGATGGCGGCATCACACGGCTTAATCCTTATTCCCTGATGTCCGACCCGTTTGATCAGTCATCCTATACGATCTCGGTCCGCCGCGATGATGAAGGCAGGGGCGGTTCGTTGTTCATGCACCGTCAGGTAAAGCTGGGTGATGAAATGACCATCAGTTATCCGGTCAACCTGTTCTCTCTTGACTTGCGCGCCCGCAAGCACCTGTTTCTGGCCGGTGGCATTGGCATCACGCCCTTTCTGGCGCAGATCAAGCAACTCGAACTGCTGCACGGGCACTGGGAACTGCATTACGCGTGTCGCAACACGGCATTGGCGTCTTATGCCGAGCAACTGACAGACAGGCATCCGAATGAAACCCATCTGTATTACGACGACCAAGACCAGCAGATTGATCTGAAAAACCTGCTGAGCGGGCAACCCTTGGGTACACATGTATATGTCTGCGGTCCCAAGGGCATGATTGATTGGGTGCGCAACACCGCGGCTGCCGAAGGCTGGCCCGAGGATTGCGTCCATTACGAAGAGTTTCTGGCCCCGCGACCCGGCAAACCGTTCGAAGTGCGGTTGGCCACATCGGACAAAGTTATTCATGTGGGCGAGAATGAAAGCCTGCTGGAGGCGATCGAACGTGAAGGCGTGGATGCACCGTATCTGTGCCGCGGCGGGGCTTGTGGCCAATGCGAAACCGTTGTGCTGGATCATGATGGCAATTTCGTTCACCGCGACCACTGGCTGACCGACGAAGAAAAGGCAGCGGGCAAGAAAATCATGCCTTGCGTATCGCGTTTCGAGGGCAAGTCCCTTGTGCTGGACCGCTAAGAGGAGGCCCAACATGACCATTCAATTCAACGACGAGTCCTTCCGCGACGATTATACGTTTCATAACTCGGACTGGGCGATAAAACGCTTTCCGTTTCCGTTCCACGAAGACAGCTACATGTATTCGGTCAACATGGAACAGCATCGCGGCGGGCCCGAAGGGTCAGTCTATGAAAAGCGGTTCGATGTGGACGAACATTATGTTTCGGAAATGAAAGACCGCGCCATCGTTCTGGATCAGGACCCGCTGCGTTGCCAGTCTTTGCCACACATGACATTGGCGGGTTGGGACATTCTGGAACTGATTATGGTTTGCAAGTCCGAGGATTACCCGGATCTGTTTGAACTGCACCGCAACGGCAACCAGTGGCGCTGGATCAACAAACCATTGGGGATTGATCACAGCTTTACCTTCATGGATGAAACCACCCTGCCCTGCGGGCCGATGGAATATATCACCCGTCAGGCCCAGGGTGACTATGCGGTGCTTGATCAACGTGACGACATGCTGTGGATGGATGCCGGAATGGTGACCACCCAGGCCGACTGGAGCCTGGATTTCGACATTGGCATGAACTTTTTCGAATGGCACGCCCCGGTACCACTGGCCCACGAGATGGGTATCTTTCAGCGTGCGCTGAAATTCTTGCTGAGTATTCAGCAGGGCGCACCCGCACGCCGCCTGAACTGGACCATGACGGTCAACCCGCTTTTGGATACCAGCCCGGAGAACTACCATAAATGGGGTATTCAGAAAACCACACTGACACCGGAGAATATTGGCCAAAAACAACATCTTCGGGTCGAGTTGCAGACATTCTTCCGACTACCGCGTTCAAACGCGCTGTTATTCCCAATCCGCTGTTATCTGTGTAGTTTTCAGGATCTGATGACTGTACCGAAAT
This sequence comes from Ruegeria sp. N7, assembly GCF_056531345.1. Lineage (NCBI taxonomy): Bacteria > Pseudomonadati > Pseudomonadota > Alphaproteobacteria > Rhodobacterales > Roseobacteraceae > Ruegeria > Ruegeria sp. N7. Next base: position 11,716 of record NZ_JBQFLR010000022.1, read on the forward strand.
GGGGTCGTCGCCTGCATCGTGTTGTTCGTGATCTGCCAGTGGAACTGGCAACCTACAAAGGGTTCATCGACAACCGGCCGCTGATGCTGGACTATCTCAGCCAGTTCGACGACGGGTTGCCCACCTCGCCCGGGATCTGGCCGGATCTGGAAACGGAACCCCCCTTGTCAAAGTAAACCGGCAATGTCAGGTGTCTTGGCTGTTATGACTGATCCAGACAGAACACCGTGGCTCATCCCGAGCGATGACTTCGCTCTGTATGACGCTCTGGCGCTGCTGCGCGAGTCCTTTCGGTACATGGATGCTCGGATCGACCCTCCGTCGTCCATCCATCGTCTGAACGTGGACGGAATGCTTGCGCATTGTCAAAGTGGCGGAGAAATCTGGGCCATCGGCCGACCGCTTTTCGCCTGCATGTTTCTAACGCCCAAGCCCGACAGCTTGTACCTTGGAAAGCTGGCAGTGAAGGACGGATTGCGAGGACAGGGTATTTGCCGGTCCTTGGTGGATCATGCTGCAATCCGCGCAGCGCAGCTTGGCCTGCCCGCGCTGGAACTGCAAACGCGCGTGGAGCTCACTGAAAACCATCGCATATTTTCCAGGCTTGGGTTCACGATTGTCAGCACGGGCAGCCATGAGGGGTATGACAGACCCACAGATTTCCTGCTGCGCAAGCCGATCAGTTTGTCTGCGGATAGCTGATCACTGAAAGATAGCGTGCCGGCAGATTGACCAACCGTTCCGGGCCGTGGGGTGCGTCGGCGTCAAAGAACAGGGTATCGCCGGGCTTCAGGGGATAAATCTGGTCCCCGTGGCGATAGTCTACCTCGCCTTCAAGCATGTAAATCGTCTCAATTCCGCCATGTTGGAACGTTGGGAACACATCGGATTCAGCAGTCAGTGTGATCAGGTAAGGTTCCACGATTACACCTGATCCATTGGCGCCGATATGCCCAAGCAGGTTGTACTGATGGTTGGCGCGAGTTCCCTCGCGCTCCAGTTCGACCCCTTCACCAGCTTTCGTATGAACCGCCTCGCGGCGTTCTTCAAACTGACGGAAAAAGCTAGTCAGAGGAACCGAGAGCGCATCCGCCAGCAATTGCAGGGTTGTCAGAGAAGGTGACGTGTTGCCGTTTTCGATCTTCGACAACATGCCGATTGACAACCCAGTTAGCTGAGCCAGGTCTGCAACCGTGATGTTCTGCTGTTTACGAAACGCTCGAACCTCGCGACCAATGGCGACTTCGAGAACTTTTTCCCTGTCACCCGAACGAACCGAATGCGGGTCCTGACTCAGATTTATCGCCATGTCTTTGTCTTTTTTTTTCAATTTCACTCTTTCAACGTCTTGCTACACTTGTCCAAACCGGTTCTGCAACCAGGCGCGGTGCAATAGCCCATCCAATTCGGACCACAATAGCACCAAGCTTTCCTGATAGTAAAATAATCATGCTGACAGAGAATATGAGCACACTGTTCAATCGCAGGAACCGTTCCGCTGCACGCAGGTGTTTTGCCAAAACGCTGGACTGCCAGGTTTCACTGCATCAATCTGAAATCTCGGCTAAATCGACCCAGCGATTTACTTGGGTCGATTTCAGTACTGCGCCACAGAATCGCATTTCGTAGCGACCGTCTTCAAATGTCGCCAGTTGCGTAAAGTGCGACATGCTGCCTGTCGTCAGGGAATTTGGGACAGTTGGCCGCCTGAACTAAGAGAGGATCAGGCTCACCTGGTTGTTTTGATTATGCGGCGGATTCGAGGTGGAGCAAGCGCCGGGTTTCGATTGTCTTTTGTTTGGTCCTTCCTCGTTGTCTTAGTATGGTCTGCCCGCGTCCGAAGTAGACATCGGCCGGGGTTAGGTGTTCAGTTTCGGCATCTGGTGGATTGGATTTAGGATGGATCGATCTGGTTTTGATGTCCAGATTTTGCAGATGTATTCATATGGTGCGAGACCGCTGAGCGTCTTCAGTCTGAGGGCAAAGTTGTAGGGGTCAATTGCGGAAGAGTGTGGAATCCAACGCTAAGAAAACAATGACGCCATTGCGGGACGGGGCGAAATGACACTCTGAGCGATTTCGTGTTGCGCGCGCTCACAGCACCTGTATGCCGCAGGGACGGAATTTTCGGCGCCGCGGTGCAGCGCGGAGACCGGCCATTCATCGACTGCGCAGCAATTTTCGGACACCCAATTTACGAGTCGCGGACGAGAGTCCTATTTCGCTGCGGTTGCACCAACGTCCGGTCGCACGACGGGTTTCTAGTCAACGATCACCACCTGCCCTGTGAGAGCACCCTCGACACATTTCGCATATGCCAATCCAACATGATGGGATGAAACCGGTTTGTGGCCGTGAAACCATGCGCCGTAACGTGGCGCGGACACGTCCAACATGCCCGGACTGACAACATTGACTCTCAACCCGCGCGGCATCTCGATTGCAGCGCTCTTTACGAAGCCTGCCAATGCTCCGTTAGCGGTTGCCGCATTTGAACCCATTCTGATCGGATCGCGATCAAGAACACCGCTTGTCAGAGTGAAGGAACCTGCATCCGAAATGACGTCCAGCCCAGCCAGGACAAGGTTCACTTGCGCCATAACCTTTTGCTGAAGACCCACCATGAAGGTCACTTGGGTCATCTGCGGCAACGGGGCAAAGGTCGCGTCGCCTGCACAGGACACCACAGCATCGAAATTGCCGAGGCTTTCATACAGTGATTTCACCGCGTTTAAGTCACTTGAATCGACCCGATGGTCCCCACTTGAACGTCCCACTGTGACGATTTCATGCCTTTGCCGAAGCTCCTTGCAGGCAGCTTGTCCAATATCACCACCTGCTCCGACTACGATAATTCTCATGCCTGATCCTTCAATATCTCATCATAGCGTTTCAGTTTTCGATTTAGGATCACGCGGCATCGGTCCAGATCGGCCTGTCGATCTTCCAGGCGGCGGCTATGTGCCAAAAGGGCAGCTTTGCGCTCAGGGACTTTGCCGTCGCCGGATGCGTAAAGCTCCGCAAAAGCCCGCATTTCTGCCAAAGGCATACCTGTCGAACGAAGGGACGCCAGTAACTCTAACCAATCGGCATCTGTCTTCGAGAATTTGCGCTTGCCATCCGCGCCGCGTTGGACGAATGGACACAACCCCGATTTCTCATAGAAACGAATTGTTGAAGCGCTGAGTCCGGTGCGTTCTGCAACTTCTGAAATCATCATGCGATCTGATCCTCTCGCCCAAGTCCCTACCTACCTGAAGCTACTTCAGGTCAAGCAACTTCTGCAGAAACTCTCAAAAGCCGCCATTCTCGCATCGCGCAGCTTCGGCCACTCTGGCTCGCTGCAAAGCGCTTGGGCAGTATCGATGCGGACAGACAGGACTTGGCGCGCCGCGGCCAAGGTCAGCTTTCGACGTATCAGGCAGCCACCATATCAACTTCGGCAGCCGAGAATCCAAAAGAAGCGACCATGTTCCGATGGGCATCGGTCCCAAGGAATTGCGAAAGAACTGCGTCGACTTCGTTCCGCAGGTTTGTGTCGTTCAAACCAAACGCGAATGACCCGAACGCAGGAGGTTTTTCTGAGTTTGGCACAAGGATCAGTTCCAGGTCCCATTCCGGGTTCTGCTCGATAAATCCACCATGCGCTCGACCCACGCTGGCATAGGCATCGGCGGTGCCTTCACAAACAGCTTGTGCGGCCTCGGCATATGTTTCGAAAATCATGATGCGCTCTGCGCTGACGCCAAATTCAATCGCCGAGCGATGCTGAAACTGGTCCCGGATAACCGCCAAACGGATATCAGAATTGTCGGCAACCGATCGATATCCGCTCAAACCCATCTGATTGCCCCCAGCCACCAGGAGCCCGTCGGGTAGCGCCCAGATCGGGCGGCTGAACAATGCGCTCTTCCTGCGTTCTTCCGTTCCAAAAAGACCGGTCGTCATGCGCCATCGGCCATCCCCGACCCCGGGCAAGAGTTCAGCAAATTCCGTTTCTACCGTTTCAAAACCGGCAATGCCAAGTTGCGCCAATACATACCGCGCGAGTTCAACGTCACAGCCCGTGACGAGGCCTGTTGCATCGACGTAATTGAACGGCGGTTCGATCAGGTAGGCAAACTTCATGGGTCATCCTCTTTGGTGTCCGGGCCATAGCTGGCGATCTTGATGGCGAGGATACTTTCGCATTTTTCGAGAGTAGCGCGTTTGGCTTTTAGCGTTGACGCGTGGCCCAACAGGATTTGTCGCCGTTCTTCGATACCTGCATCGCCCACTTTGGCAAGAGTCGTGAACCGACGCATTTGCTTGAGTGGCATGCCGGTTTCGCGCAGCCAATAGAGCAGAGTCAGCCACTCGACCAAACGAGGCGTAAACCGACGATGTCCATCGGTGCCACGCTCGATCTCTGGCAGCATTCCCGACTTCTCGTAGAACCTTATAGTATGTGCGGATAGCCCACAGGCTTCCGCAGCTTCAGCAATTCTCATCTTCGCAAATGTTCCTCTGATCTCTGGGTAGCGAGTTAGAGCCACTCTAAGTCAATAGCGACTATTGAAAAGCCGGCATTCGTGCAGAGTGCGGCATCTGTCAAACTGGGCTCTGGGCGGTCATCGAAGGCGGAGCAGCATCTGAATTAAGAGAGATCTGTGGAGCCATCGAGGACGGCCCAAACCAATCTCTCAGCGCAACCCCATACTCTGCGGTCGCTGCCCGAAATTCAGACATTCGCTGCAGGCACGAAAGGTAGGATCACCGCAAGGTCAGCAGTGCGAACAAAGCTGGCATCAGCAATTCGTGTTTGAGACCCACTACCGATGCAAGTCTCCGTTCAAGTAGCGCAGACCGGTGTCGATGATCACGGTCACTACGGTTTTGCCCGGTCCAAGTTCCTTGGCCTTTTTCAGGGCCGCCCAGATGTTTGCACCTGACGTCACACCGCCAAGCAAACCTTCCTGGCCAGCGAGCGCCCGGGCCCCCCAATAGGCGTCTTCATCCTTCACTGGAATTACATCATCGATGAGGTCCCTGCGCAGGATCTTCGGCACGAAGGATAAGCCTATCCCCTCGAGCTTGTGCGTACCACTGGTGTCACCTCCTGAGAGGTTGCGCACGTAGTAGGGCTCCACGGCGACAACTTCGGTGTTGGGATTGTGCGTCTTCAAGACCTCGGCATTGCCCGAAATGCAACCGCCACCGCCCGCAGCCATGACGAAGGCATGTACGGGAGTGTTTACTTGGCTCAGAATTTCCTGAGCCATGTCGTGATACCCCAGCTTGTTATCTATGTTGTTCACCTGATCCGGCCAAAACGTGCCCGGTTCCCCGGCCAGTTCTTTTGCGCGCACAATCATCCGGTCGAGTACATCCGCAGTCAGCACGCCGCCCTCGGCGTGAACAATTTCCACTTCCGCGCCGAACGCTCTCATCGTTTGTAGCTTTTCCTCGGAGAACCCGTTTGAAGACACAAAGTAGGCCTTATACCCGCGAGTGGCACAGACCATCGCCAGCGAGCTTCCGGTGCTGCCACCAGTGTACTCGACAACGCGCCCACCGGGCTTCAACTCTCCGCGCCGTTCGGCCCCTTCGATCATCGACAAGGCCATGCGGTCTTTCATGCTGCCCGTTGGGTTGGCCCCTTCCCACTTCACATAGATGTCGGCGTGATCGGGTCCTGTCAGATGGGACAGTTTGATGAGTGGGGTATTGCCGATGGTGGTCATTTTGGAGCCTTTCGCGGACTGTCATCACCAGTGGCTTCCATAAGTTAAGTCACATACTGAGTCAAACTTCCATTTTTTAAGTAACTGCGCTAAGTTCAACAAATTGACAGCTAACATGAGGACGGAATGACCCAAACAGAGCATGAGTTTCGTTCCCGATGCTCGATTGCGCGCAGCCTTGAGATCCTTGGTGACAAATGGACCCTGCTGGTGGTGCGAGACCTGTTGTGGCACGGAAAACATACATTCCAGGAATTGCAGAACAGTGAGGAACACCTGCCCCCAAACCTTCTGTCTCAACGACTAAAGCGGTTGATGGAGTGGGGGCTTGTGGAGCGGGTGGCCTATCAGGTCAGGCCAGTGCGCTATCGTTACATGCTTACCGACCGGGGGCGAGCGTTAGAGCCAACCTTGTTGGGGATCATGAACTGGGGGCACTTGCACTTAGGGGGAGGACTGTTCGACCCAACGCTTGGCAAGACAGTGGCTGGAACATCGGTCTGAGTTTCCAGACACGTTCGTTCTGGGTTCGTAGCAGACCTGGGAGCATGCGCGTCAACTAGATTCCAGAGTTTGCGACACATCCTCGGCATGTCCGAAGCAGAATACCAACGGCTTCGCGATCTGACCAGCGAATGGCGTTTCGGCAACAACTATCTGCTGACGATCCTCCTGGAACACTTAGACGATGTTGTGGACAGGAGGCTTGGAGCACCGTGATGGCGGACTTCATCGAGGAATACGGTCAGCCGGAAAGCGGCAGATTGCGTTAGCTGACGATGAGGCCCGGCCGATAGTGTTGAAAAACTCTGATTTTGCCCAAAAGTGGTGGAATAGTTGGCCGTAGAGAGCAAGTCGAAGACCCCGGCTAGGCGTAAGAACACAGCTTCGACGTCGTCAATCTGGATTTGACCAAGGCTTCGGCAAAGGTGACGGCACAGGCAACACCATCAACAACTGGCAAACCAAACTCCTCGGATAATTGTGACATCAAGTCTGTCATTCCGGCACAACCCAGAACGATGGCTTCAGCTTTGTCCTCGTCAATGGCGGCGCGAATTTCAGCCCGTATCTTATCTATTGTCGCCGGATCGTTTTCCTCAAGCTTCAGAACCGGCACGTCCGATGCCCGAACCCGGGCACATCTGCGATCCAGGCCATATTTCAGCAAATTGGTTTCCAACCCAGCCAGAGATCGGGACAGCGTAGTAATGACGCTGAATTTTGGACTGATCATGGAGGCCGCGTGATAGGCGGCCTCACCAACACCAACGACCGGAGCCGAGGTGATGCAACGTACAGCGTCGACGCCTGTGTCATCGAAACAGGCCACTACGATGCCATCCACATCCGGATGCTGCTTGACCACATCCAACAAGCCCGGAACACAAGTAGAGACATCCAGATAGCCCTGTATGCTGGCGGGACCGTCTTGCGAAGTGGCAGCAATAATCATGGTTTCAGGATGCGCAGCCGCCCGCGCTGCCTCTTCTATCTTTCGCGTCATGGAACTGGTGGTGTTGGGATTGACGACTAGAAGTTTCACAACGTCCTCACATTTCTCCGCCCAGATAGGCGGCTTTGATCCGGGGATCAGTCAACAGCTCTTTGGAATTGCCCGAGATCACCACATTTCCAGTGGTTAGTGCATAGGCACGGTGCGAAATCGAAAGCGCCATGCGCGAGTTCTGTTCGACCAGCAGCACAGACACACCTTCGTCCCGGTTGATAGCTACAATAGACCGCGCAATGTCTTGCACCAGCTTGGGCGCAATTCCCAACGACGGCTCATCCAGCAACAGAAGGCGTGGCTTTGCCATCAGAGCGCGCCCGATCACCATCATCTGCTGCTCGCCACCCGACAAGGTTCCTGCCGACTGGCTGTAGCGCTCTTTCAGACGCGGAAACCGTTCCAGAACCGAATCCAGAGTGCGCTGAACATCCGCTTTGTCCGAGCGGGTAAACGCCCCCATCAGAAGATTGTCTTTTACCGACATGTACGGGAAGACGCGCCGCCCTTCGGGCACCATAGCGATGCCTTTCGAGACGATCTCGGCCGGATTGGTTCCGGCAATCTGTTCGCCCTCGAACGCAACCGAACCGGATTTGATCTTCGCCAGCCCAGTGATCGCCCGCAGGATCGAGCTTTTGCCTGCCCCATTGGCACCGATCAGAGCAACCGTTTCGCCTTGCTCAAGATCTATTGATACCCCTTTAAGGGCATAGACGTGATCGTAGTAAAGCTCGACATCCTTGAAATCTAACATCTTGGTCATGGCTCAGATCCCAATCTCGTCGTCGGCGCTGCCCAGATAGGCTTCGATAACTTTTTCGTTGTTCTGGACTTCTACCGGTGTGCCCTCGGCGATCATCTCACCGAAGTTCAGCACGACGATCCGGTCCGAGATATTCATCACCGCAGGCATGTCATGTTCTACCAGTAGAACGGTCACCCCCCGGTCATCTCGCACCTTGCGCACCAGATTGACCATTTTCATGGTCTCGTCATGGTTCATCCCGGCGAAGGGTTCATCCAGCAGCAACACTTTGGGATCGGTCGCCAGACCAATCGCGATCCCCAACGCCCGCAGGTTGCCCTGCGGCAGGTTTGAGGCCTGTTCGTTGGCGATCTCGGTCATGCCGAGGAATTCGATCAGATCGTCGGCATATTGCCCGAAGCTGTCGACATCTTCATGCGCCGTTTTTGTGCCCCAGAAATACCCGGCCAACGAAGCACGGGCCCTTAAGTGCTGAGCGACGATGATGCTTTCGCGCACTGTCATGGATTTGAAGATCGTCGTTTCCTGAAACGTACGGACAATGCCTTTGCGGGCCACTGCGTGTGGTTTCAGGTTTGAAATTCTCTCGCCCTTGAACAGCACCTCTCCGGTCGTGGTCGGCAGGAAGGATGAGATCATCTTGAACAGTGTGCTTTTGCCCGCACCGTTCGGTCCGATCACCGACAGGATCTCGTTTTCATTGACGTTGAACGAGATGTTGCTGTTCGCGGTCAGGCCACCGAATTTCTTGGTGACATGGCGGACTTCCAGAAGATGGCTCATTTGTCCTCTCCTTTCTTGCCAGGCAGACGCAGGCTGAGCAGCCCGTTGGGCAGGAACAGCATCAGGATGATCAGCAAGCTGGAATAGGCCAGCAGCTGGAAACGACCCAACTCGAACAACAGGTCCCAGCCAAAATACAGGACCAGCGTGCCCAACATCGGGCCAAACACATATCCCAGACCACCGAGGAAGCAATTCAGCATGAAGTTCACACTGTCGGCGACCTGAAAGCTGGACGGATAAACCGATTGCGCGATCGATCCGAACATCGCACCGCCAATGCCGCCCAGAAAGGACGAGATGGCAAAGACGATGACCCGGATATACGAGATGTTCACACCTATGGAGCTGGCCAGTTCCTCATTCTGCTGCATCGAGCGGCAAAGGTGGCCAAGGCGCGAATTCACCAGCCGGTACATGGCGGCAAAGGTCAGGACCATCAGAACACAGGCGGTGTAGTAGAAGGCCAGTCTTGGGTTCTCCAGTGTTCCGAAATCGGGTATCAGAGGGATACCCAGGATCGACACCCCGCCCGGAAGCGGGATCGAGGTGATGCCCTTGGCACCATTCGTGACAGGCAAGGCAAGCGCAGTCAGGGTGACGACCTGTGTCAGCACCAGCGAGATCATTGCAAAATACACGCCCCGCAGCCGCAGGATCGGCAGACCGATCAGAACCGCCACACCGGCTGCAAAGAGGCCCGCAAGCGGCAGGGACAGCCAGAACGAAATGCCAGCCTTGGTCACCAGAATGGCCGAGACATAAGCTCCGATCAGGGCAAAGGCGCCCTGCCCTATGTTAATGCGACCGATATAGAAGGTCAGCCAGACACCGGCACTGGCGATCGACAGCAGCGCTACCGAGGTCAGCGTGTAGTACAGGTCAGACCGTCCGGAGGCGGCGACAAAGCTGGGAACCGCGATGAAGATGGCCAGCAGGAAGACCGCCACACCGGCCCATTGGATCATTGAAAATTTTGGCACTGCGTTATCCCCACGGTTTGCCCATCAGGCCCTGCGGGCGGATGGCCAGGAAAATCATCAGCGAGACGAAGATCAGCAGATAGGTGATATCGCCATATTGCGAGAGCACCGCTAAACCGATGGCTTCCATGAAGCCAAGGATGATACCGCCTGCGATTGCGCCGGAAATCACACCTGCGCCGCCGATCATGACCATCATGAAAGCCTTGATTGAGGTCGGTCCGCCCATACCCAGATTGACGCCGGTAATAGTCACGAGCAGACCGCCGACCAGACCAGCCAGCATTGCGCCCAATGCAAATCCAATCATGGAGTAGCGAGCAACATTGACTCCCATCAGTTGGGCAGCGGTTCTGTCCTGCGCCAGCGCACGCAGGGCGCGGCCGGTTTTGGAATACTGCATAAACAGGATGAAAGTGACGATCGACAGAATAGCCAGCACGCAGATCAAAATACGGTCATATGGCATGATCAACTTGAAATCCCAGTTGAAAACCCCGTTGACGATCTTGGGCACACCGCGCTGTTTTTCTCCAAAGACCAGCAGGATGACCGCGTCAAACAGAAACGCCAGTCCCGCCGCCAGCAGCATTGTGCTTTCTTCGCGCGATGACCGTCGTATGACTGGGGCGAACAGAAACCGTTCTATCAGCGCGCCGAGCACGGCCAGAGTGATACAGGACGCCAGCAGCGCAAGGATGAAAGGCCAGCCAAGTTGTCCGTAGAAGGTGTAGGTCACAAAGCCGCCGAGAACGTACATCTGTCCGTGAGCAAAATTCAGTACGTTCATCAGGGCAAAGATCAGCGTCAGACCCAAGGCGATCATCGCATATTGCGCGCCCAGATAGATGCCGTTTGCTAGTATCTGTTCCATGATAGTCCCGCGTTAGGTTCGGGTTTCCCGGGCCGATCATCAGCCCGGGAGTTTGAGTGGCTCGTTAGGCTTTCGCCTTGTCGTGGGGAGTTCTGCCTCAGTCGACTTCAGCGACAAAGAGTGTTTCAAACTGTCCGTCCTGGTAGACATTCACTACCAGCGGGACCGCAATCTGACGCTTTTGTCCGAAGGAGGTTGTTCCGACGTACCGCATTACGGCGTCGCCCTTCATGAAAGGGTTCGGTGCTTCGAACGTGTCCATCGTGGTCTGGAACGCCTTGACGTCGTCAATGCCCGCCGGGTTGGCGTTCAGAGTCGCCAGAATATACTCCAGCGCATAGACCTTGGTATTCGATTCATCGTTATATTCGCCGAACATGTCAGTGTAACGCTTGACGAATTCCTTCATTTCGTCCGATGCGATTTCAGGCGTCGATGCACCGCCGACCGAGATGAACCCGTTGGCCAGATCGCCCGCACCTTCGCGCAGAACCGTCGCATCCTGCGCGGTCTCGGTCGAGATGATGCCCTGATACCCCAGTTCGCGCGCAGACCGGATCAACTGAGGTGCATTGGCCGGCGAGACGCCGGACAGAACCAGCAAATCAGGCTGCGTGCGCATTACAGGCGTCAGAACCGGGGTAAAATCTGTCGTGTCCACCTGATACGTCACGTTGTCAGACACAACTTCAAGACCCAGCGCATTTGCCGCTGCGATCCCTCCATCCCGCTGGCTCAGCGGATCAGACTCGTTGGCAGCAACAAAGGCCACGCTCTTTACGCCTTTTTCGTCGCGCAGGTATTCGTAAATCGCCGGGCCGGATTGATAGTTCGCAACCATGCCCAAAACCGCATTGGACGCCGGAGCGGTATAAAGCTCTTTCGGGAAGGCATATGGGAAATACATAATCCCTTTTGCTTCGGCAACTGGGCGCACGGCGGCTGCGCCGTCATCCACGTTAGGACCAACCACATAGTGGATCCCTTCCTGTGCCATCTTCTCCATGCCTGCGATTGCGCGCTTGGGGTCTTTCTGGTCATCGAACGAGACGATTTCGATGTCGTATGTGGTATCGCCAATCTTGTAGCCCCCGGATTCGTTGATCCAGTCAGCCCGCGCCTCCATCGAGCGCTGGTTCGAGATGCCCCAGGCCGCTGCCGGACCTGAAGTCACACCAACAAAGCCAATCTTAAGAACCGGGTTTTCCGCCCAGGCGGTGGAGCCCAGAACGGATATGGCCATCGCCAGGGCCGCCGATGATTTCATCAGATTTCTGCGTTTCATTGTTTCCTCCCTATTGAGGTTTGGGCGCCTCTTTTGTGCGCTTGCAAAGGTTATTGAGTCACAGGTCGAATCCCGGTGATGTTGTTAAACTCAGCATTGTTAACAATCTATGTCAACATTTTTAATCAACGGCAGTGTTGATATTGTGAACAAATGCTCAATATATTGTCATTCGGAAGCCGTGCGTCTAATAAAAACGAACATGAATTCCAGCCAAATCGGAACAAGATGACAGACGCCCAACAAAAACTCGACACCGTCCAATCTGATCCGGATGAGCAATTGATCGTCGATCGAATTTATTCCGCGGTTATGGAACAGAAGCTGGCTCCACGAACCAAATTGAGTGAACAAACCTTATGTGAGACCTTTGGCGTTGGTCGCATGCGCGTCCGCCGCGCGTTGTTGTTATTGAGCAGCCAAGGCATTGTTGAACTTCATTCCAACCGCGGTGCCTTTATAGCCTGTCCAAGCCCTGACGAAGCTCGAGAGGTTTTTGAGGCCCGCTTGATGATTGAGTCTGGCATCGTACGTACACTAGCACATGAAAACGGCAGCCTGGGAATCGACGCATTACGGACACATGTCAAAGAAGAAGATAAGGCTCGGGCAGCTAATGATCGAACCGAGATTATTCGGCTCTCAGGTGAGTTTCATGTGGAGCTGGCCAAATGCCACAACAATACGGTACTCACACGCATTGTCCGCGAGCTGGTAACCCGGTCGTCTCTGATCGTGGCATTGTTCGGAACCAACAGAGACTCTTCGTGCCCCGATGATGAGCACGCTTCGATCATTAATGCGATCTTGAGTGGTGATCCAAAATCCGCGGAAGACAACATCCAACACCATCTCCTTCACGTAAAAAACAGTCTGGATCTGGAACAAACCCGAAAGGTTGAACCCGATCTGGCTAAGATACTCACCGGGCGCATGTAATTGGATCTGTTGCAAACTTTTGGAATGACTAGAGTAGCAACTAACCGGACACACCTATCCTGCGATCTCCGCAAATATCTGAAATCCCGACGTCGTAGCGTTGGGGAACTGCTGCTTTCGGATCATGTTTGCGACCTCGATGCCGTCCAGAATAGCCGATGCGGACCTGAACGATTTGAACCCGCACATGTGCCGCACGCAACGCTTGATAAACCGATAATCCTGCTCGGTCAGGTTATTCAAATACTTTGACCTGACTGTTTGAATTTTGGCAGGGCAACCAAACCGATTAAGCATTTTGTTCACCTCTCGAATGCCCGCTGCGTTGGTTCCGCTTTTGTCGATGACGATCTTGCTCGGGATTCCATTTGAAGACAGCGCTTTGGCAAAGAACCTAGCTGCCGCTGGACGGTTCCTCCGCTCAGACAGCATAAAATCAAGGGTATCTGCTGCCTTGTCGACAGCCCTGTAAAGGTACATCCAATTGCTGCGAACACGAACATATGTCTCGTCCATGCGCCAAGAGCTCGGCGTTGGGCGTTTCTTCGATTGCGATCTTGCTGCGATCATCGGTGAATACCTCACGACCCACCTGATGAGAGCGGCATGGTCCACCTGAACGCCGCGTTCTGCCAGGATTTCTTCTAAGTCCCGATACGACACCGTGTAACGCAGGTAGAAGTACACAGCGTACAAAACAGCATCCTTGGGGAAATGACAGCCCTTCAATGAGATCATGCTCAAACAACCTGTTCAAAACTGTTCGACGAGTACAAACCTCAGATCACACATGCGCGTCAACCAGACCCCAGAGTTCGCGACACATCTTTTTGGGTGCTAAGCCAGCGCTGTTGGCATATATTGTAGTTTATGCAAGTGGCTAACACTACATGTGCCTCAAATCACAACCGACTGATCTTCGACTGTAAACATCGCAACGATGCCTGCGCACTAGGTAAGTTTGACGTTCGGCGGGTCGGCAGGGCAAGCGCGACGATCCCGGCGCCACCTGTTTTCGACAGGCCGGAGATATATGCCTAAGCAGATTATGTCCATAATCGATATTTTGAGAAACTTCATACTTGGTGTGACAGCAAGCTTTGATATGCCGGTTACCCCGTTCACGCCATGGCCCGCGCCCTCCGGTTCAGCTTGGACAGTGGATGTACCCGACAATGTCACTCAAGGCCCCTACCCTTTGCGCGGCAAAACAAAAAAGGCGCCGAAACCTTTCCGACGCCTTCACCTGACTTGCTAGTTCGTGATCTTACCCGTGGGTAAGATCATCTTCCTCGGGAAGCGCATCGAGCAGCGCGGCAATTGCTGCCTCCAGTTTGCTTCGATCAACGCGGGTAAAATCCAGATCATACCGCACCTCAATCCTTCCACTAGAAGCAGCACATTTCGCGATCCCTGCCCTGCCCGAAACCTGAAAAGTTGTTTTCGCGCGGCGTGGTTTACCTGCACTAGCGGCTTCCGTCTTCTTCGAGGACACAGCTTCTGGCTCACCTAGAAATGACCTCAGAATTGCGACTTCACGCGCGCCATCCCGATCAGGCTCACTCTTCAGTGCCTCGCTTACCTGGCGAACCAGACCTGGCGTCGCGTCAAATTTGCGCTTTAGCTCAACACCCACGTTTCGCGGAATGTCGTTCGGGTGGGTCAGAACTTTGTCCAGCATCAGCAGCAAACTGGCAAAAGACCGGATATAGCTGCGCTTTGTGTAGCTGGCAGATTTGAACAGCGTGGACACCGCCTTGTCGACATCGGGACAGTCATTCGCAGGGTCTTCGGAATATGCACGGGCGAGGGCGCCCATTTCCGCAAATGAGATATCCTTTCGGATCAGGTTCTCGTCGACCATACGCCGATAACTGTTGTCCAGATCACCCGCATCAGAAATCCCCGCTGGAATTCTGGCATAGGTTTCGTCGCCGGTCTCATCGTACAAGGCACGATAGGCAGACAAACGGCGCATGCCCTGGATCAATTCATACAGCCCGTCCGACCTGCGCTCCAGGCGGATCGGGTTGGACAAGCCGATCTCCCTAATCGAGTCCTTAAGTTCATCCAGTTCTGGATCGGGACCGGGTTTGCGATCTCGCGTCAGCTTTTCCGTTACAACGTCGTTCAGCACCACTCGTTCTGTCACCAAACCTTCAGCTCTCAGCCGCACCAGTTCGTGTGCAAGACGATCGTTTTCTGCACGGATGGATTGTTCCGTCGATTGCTGATCACGCAAAGCGTCGGCATTTTCCGAAATTGCTGCGGCCATTGGACCGCGCCGTTTTTCAAAAACCTTATCCGGCACCTTTCCAACAGGAATGTCATCCATAGCCGGTATGTCGATATCGAACATTCTTCGCTTGCGGCTCATGCGTCATCCTCCACCTTGTCCCAGGCCGATAACATTACGCCCCGGAATTCCTCATACACATTGTCGAAAGTCGAGCGGGCGCGCCGCCAGGTTTCGCGGGTCATCTCACGGTAATCCATTTCGTAAACCGAACTCAGGAATCGTCCCGACTGCTCCACCGCACGGGTCATTTCCACCGGGTGCTGTGCGACATGCTCGCCAAAGACCTTCTTAAAGGCATCAAACATCGCCAGATGCAGCGCATTGCCCGGTTCATACCGCGTCAACAGGAACCGCAACTCACAGAAGGTTTTGGGCAACCCAATCTTACCCGTGGGTAAGGTTTTGTCGAAACCATAGGCCAGATCTTCCAACGCTTCGGCCAACTGGCCGATGAACGACGTGGTCGAGTCATACTCCCAATATCCGGGCCCAGAAGGGATATAAAGCATGTCAGCGGCAAAGACCGCGTTCATGGACTGGTATCCGATTGCGGGCGGGCAATCGAACAGGATGAGGTCATAGGCGTCATCCGGAATCTGATCCAGATAACGGGACACAGCCGCAAAGAAGGACCATTCGGGATTCAGGTGCCTGTACTGGGCCGACGCAAATTCAACAAAGGCTGCGTTCGCACAGGAAGGTATCGCATCGATCGTCGACCACGAGGTCTTCTTGATGAAATCACCAATTCGCAGGTCACCAAGGCCCATGTCCGTTATCGCGGGCGGCAATTCCCGGCGGGGCAGGGCGGTTCCTGATTCTGCAGCAGCGGGGCGGTTGTTCATACGCTCTGTCTCACGAATGAGATCGCGCGCCATGATCCCCCAAACCGTATAGTCCTCGGTCACGTCTGTCAGGCCCATCGAATGGCTTAATGTTGCCTGAGGGTCGAAATCCACCACGAGGACCCTGTATCCATCCAGGGCGGCCGCATGGGCAAGATGCAGGGCCACGGTCGACTTTCCCGCGCCACCCTTGAAGTTTGCGACAGCCGCACGAATAGCACGCTTGCCTTCTGGGCGAGGGGGCATCAGGGACTTGCGATTAATCTTGAGCCGTCGCCGCAGCTCATTCACCTCTTCCAGGCTGAACCAGCGCTGACGCCCGTCGGGCTCAACCTCGCCGCCGGGCAGGGATGGGTCGGCTGCAAGCTTTCCGCGAAAGGTCGACTGGTTCACCCGGAAGATCAGTTCGGACACTTCCCAGCTGGAAAACCGGCGGAGCGTTTTCTCCATCTCAGGGCTAAAGGTCTGCTGGCGAATCCACCCCTGCAATTTGAGGGACTGATTGCGCAATGCGTTCAGGTCTTCGTGCGTGTACATGCCTCGGGTCTCTTAGTTTGGAACGTAAATTTCTGCTCGTTTCCTATTTACGCTTGATTTGCACTTTACGCAAAAGAAATTATGATGAGAGTACGATCTTACCCACGGGTAAGAAAACAAGGCGTAAAAACACCCGAAGCGATTCGACCGCCCCAGTTGGAACAAAAAGATCAAGACAGCCCTATCCAGCCAGTATTTAGGGGGACGGACCGAAGGAAATAACCACATATAGGGGGACACAAAGACCCAATAAGGGGACACACAGAATGACCCCCATCACCAATATTTCACCAAATTTCTTTTCGGTTTTTGAGTTTGATCTGCGCAAGATCTCGCGATGTTCCAGTCTTGGCTTGACAGAATCGAAGCTTTGGACGCTAATTAGGCCAAGATGACGAAAAGCGTTGGCAAACGGCGCGAGATTGGCGGGACACACCCGCCAGAGGCAGACTGAGCGGTGAGAACGGATATGCAGCTTGCGAAACCGGTCGGGCGAAATGCGCCGGCTTTGAAATATGATATACTATCTGCTCTGACCGTTCATGCGCTGTCAGGCGACAAGCACCGACAACGAAGTATTTTGCGTATCATTTCGTTGATTACGACCCGGTATAACTGGCGCAACAACGAATTATCCATTGGGCGGGAAGAAATTTCGCGCCTGTGGGCAGTGAACGAAAGAACCGTAAAGCGCGAAATGTCCAGATTTCGCACATTAGGTTGGGTAACGGTAAAACGGCCCGCTGCGCGGGGTCGTGTAGCCGTGTACGAGATCGATCTGAAACAAATCCTGATTGACACCGAAGAGGTGTGGTCTGTTATCGGATCGGACTTTCAAGCCCGGATGACTGACGTGCCGGAACCCGAAACGAATGTCGTACCCTTTGCAACCAAACCCAGTACCCCTGACAGCCCAGCTGGGGATGTGTGGTCGCAGGTACAGGCGATTCTACACGGTCGCGATCCGGAACTGTGGGCAAGCTGGTTTCAACATCTGTCCGAAGCTGAAAGGGCAGGGGGGCGTGTTGTCCTTATCGCACCGTCACGATTCATGGCCGATTATATTTCGCAGAAGTGGTCGGCGCGACTTCTGGCCGCCTACAGCCGTATTGATCCCAGCATCAGGACGGTTCGCGTGGACGCAGCTGAGTAACTGTCTTCGGCCTTGTTGCCCAATTGTCGAACGTACGTGATCTCATGTTCGGTCCCATCGAGTAGTTTCCGAACAGTCTTCAAGAAGATCAGCAAAGGTCAATTCAAGCCCATATTCCGTCTTTTTCAGCAGTTCAGCCAACTGGCTGGACAATCGTCCCTCCAGCTTCATGTATGCAGATCTCAGAGAAGTTTGCGAAAGAACCTAACTCGACGGTATTGCCAAGTTGTTCACGTTGAATGATCCAGCTATGTCGCGCTAATGAACATCCCAACGATCATGCCACTCCTGAAAGGTTTTCGCTTTCCTCGTGAGATCATTGCTTACGCGGTCTGGGCTTACCATCGCTTTGGGTTGAGCACAGCTGACGTTGAGGATCTGTTGGCTGCTCGGGGCGTGATCGTAAGCCGGGAAGCAGTTCGGCTATGGGTCAATCGCTTCGGTTGACACTTTGTAGATTGTATCAGACGGGATCGTCCATGGCCGAATGACAAGTGGCACATGGACGAAGTCGTAATCATGATCCGTGGCAACAAACACTGGTTGTGGCGGGCGATCGCCGCAAATTGCGACGTGCTCGACATTCTCGTGCAAACGCGCCGAAATGCTAAAGCTGCAAAGCGTTTTTCAACGGGCCGGTTGCCAAGTTTGGCGAACCCAGGGTCGTCATCACCGACAAATTGCGCAGCTATATCAAACCAATCAAAGTACTGGCACCGGACGCTGACCATCATGCCCACAAAGGTCTGAATAACGCCATCGAAGTGTCGCACCAACCAACCCGCAAACGAGAAAAGATCATGGGCCAGTTCAAGTCTCACCTACAGGTTCAGAGATTTCTCTCAGCGCATGACCAAATCAACCTGGTCTTCCGCCCCAGCCGATATCAACTCACCGCAAACTCATACCACCACGCTCGCACGGACGCATTCAGCCTCTGGGACGAGTACACTGCGGAAATGACCGCTTGATCCTGTCTTCGCCAATACCTCACATGCTCGGGTCATCAACTTGGCAATACCTGTCATTCTGCTCGGCTTCCTGTTTTCGGCGGCGCTAATTTTTTATTAGAACCCTATGCAACCCCTGATTTTCTCAAAACCAGAAAGGTCATCATCCCGATCGGTGGTAGGGCTCTTTGCTCTTCGACAGTTAGCGCTTGCTCTTGTAATACCGTGTCGATTTCGAAGTCAGAATGCCAACCGATTGTGTTAGCGACTGGCGCAAACGCGCGTTCCAAGGTTGCCAGCAGACCTCGCTCTCGTTTGAAATGGTTCGTAATCACCACACTGCCGCCGGGTTTACAGACCCTCACAATTTCCGCCATTACCTTTTCCGGTTCTGGAACGACGGACAGCACATGCATCGCTGCAACCGTATCGAAATGGTTGTCTGGGAAATCAAGCGCGCGGGCATCCATTTGCCTTAGCTCCGCAACGTGGCTCAGGGATAAATCTCTTACCTTGCCGCGTGCTTTTTGCAGCATGTCCTCGCTGAAGTCGATTCCGGTCACCTGAGTCCTGGGTCCGTAATGTTCCAGTGACAGCCCGGTGCCCACGCCAACCTCCAGAACCTTGCCAGGACGTCTGTTGATATAGTCAACCGCATGCTGCCGCCCGACATTGGTGACGGCCCCAAACGTCTTGTCATAGACGGGTGCCCAGCGAGCGTAAGAGGTTTGAACGGCTTTGATGTCCATATCGTATCCCTAACGGTTAGAAGGTGCTTCCCTGTCAATCCACGCCCAGGCGACCATTCCCACATATCCGACACAAAGCGCGATCAGCGTGGCCCAGGCAAAGGTCAGCAGCGCGGCGCCAACAACAGCGACACCGATGAGAAAAAACTTCGCGTTCTCGCGTGAAATCCGCGTGGTTTTAAAAGACCAGGTCGGTATGCGACTGATAAGCAAAAGACCAATGATCACGATGAAGAGGCAAATCAATATACTGGGCAGCGCGGGCGCATCCGCGAAAGCGAAGGACAGATACATTGGCAACATGACCAGCAGCGCCCCTGCAGGGGCCGGAACCCCCTCGAAATAAGCGCTGTCATGTTCGCAGGTCTCGGACTTGCTGCCCACATTGAACCGAGCAAGGCGCATAACGCAGCACACCGCAAAAAACAGCACGGCGAGCCATGCAGCACTGGGTACATCCTGCAAAGCCCAGAAATAGAGAACAAGCGGCGGGGCAACACCGAAGTTCAAGAAATCCGCAAGCGAATCCAGTTCTGCCCCGATTTTGCTGTCACTGCTGAGCAAGCGCGCAATGCGCCCGTCCAACCCATCCAGCACACAAGCGGCTATAATCAACTGCACCGCAAGCTCGTAGTTGCCCTGAACGCCAAATCTGATTGCCGACAGGCCCGCGCAAATGGCTGTTATTGTCAGTGCATTGGGCAGCAAATGAATCAGCGCAAACCCGGTCTCTTCCTGTTCGGATGGTTCTGTCACTGATCCAGCCACCTACTTTTCATTGGGTGTGTGCAAACTGGCAAGGATAGTTTCGCCGGCAATCATCGTTTGCCCGACACGCACCTGCGGCTCCACGCCATCTGGAAGATAAACATCCAGACGGGAACCGAAACGGATCAATCCAAATCGCTCTCCGGTTTGAAGCGCGTTGCCAGGTTTCACAAAGCAGACGATCCGTCTGGCCACTAGGCCGGCAATCTGGACCACAGCCAGGTCCTGACCATTCCTCATTCGAATACGCAGGCTGTTGCGCTCGTTATCGGCACTGGCCTTATCTAGGGATGCGTTGAAAAATTTGCCGGGGCGGTAGGCAACGGCGGTGATCTCACCTTCAATGGGCGTGCGGTTCACATGGCAATTGAAGACGCTCATGAATACACTGACACGAGTGAGGGGCGTGTTTGGCATCCCAAGCTCACTCGGCGGCACTGCCGCTTCGATTAGCGAAACCACCCCATCCGCCGGGCTGACAATCAAGCCTTCCCCTGTCGGTGATACGCGTTCGGGGTCGCGAAAGAAATAGTAGCACCAGACCGTAAGGCCGACGCCAATCCAGCCCAGAATGTCGGACAGGAGAAACAGACCGACCGTGATGGCGGCAAAGATCGCGACAAACCGAATGCCTTCAGGGTGCATCGGTTTGATGAACGTATCGCGCATGCGCATCGTAAGCTTTCCCCGAGGTCAATTGATGGCACTTTCATAAGTGGATTGCTGGGGAACGCAAGTGTAGCGGGTGCAGACGATTCATTATTTCAGATATCTGATCCAAAGGGCTTGATCGTCTGAATCTCCGCGCACTTCGGTAACTTCAGCTGGGTTGAGGCCAAATTCCGCAACCAAGTCTTCGACCTGACCCGATTGGAAGCTATCGAGGCTTCGTACAAGTCCGCCTTCTTCAAATGCGATCAATTCGTGAGATCTGCCGGACCACCGGACGATCCCGCCACAGAGCGTTCTAAGTTCCATATCGACCAGTTCTGCCACCGGGTCGGCAAAGAAATCGCTCCATTTGAGAAATCCTGTACGGTTCTGAAGGTGTAGAGGCCCCCGCTGGCCTCGGTGTGCCATTGTGGGTTTGCAAACAACCTGAATGGAGGTCTGCGCCAGTGCTTAGAAAGGCTGATCAGCATGTTGAACCAACTGGAGGGTCAGATCAAAGAACTGGATGCCGAGATTGCCCGCCGCGCGCGGTCAAATGAAACGGCACACCGCCTTATGACGGTGCCTGGAATTGGTCCGCTCATCGCAACTGCGCTGGTGGCCCTCGCCCCGCCGCCGGAAACGTTCCCGCGAGGACGCGACTTCGCCGCCTGGCTCGGGCTGGTTCCAAGACAGCATTCAACAGGGGGCAAGCAGCGCCTCGGCGCAACGACAAAGATGGGAAAACGTTCGCTCAGGCGGTTACTGATCATCGGTGCCAACAGCGTTGTTATGTGGCGTTCGCGTAAGAGAACAATGGACGGTATGGCATAAGGATCGTGAGACCGGGTCGGGAAAACCAGCTTGCGACAGAGTGCTTTGAGCACGTGGTTTTGAATTGGACCGGTTCCGCTAACACCATAGGGGCCAGCGGCATGTACAAAGGCCGCGCAACAGGCCGAACACATGTCAGTACCCGAACCGATGCAATTACCGGCCAAAATTACCTCTTGCGTTTTGGGCGTCTACACATGTCGCAAACTTAAATGAGATTAGCATAGTCAGTGCTGACGAGCCGATTATCCAGCCAATCAGGCAAACTGTTGAAATGGAGAGAGTCCAGGTGTGAACTGACCTTTGCAGACCATGTTGACCAGTTCGATACCAGCCAAGGCAGATGCTGCTGAAGTGAACGACATGAATCCCAGCGTAGGCCTGATCCTTCGTTTGATGAAACGGGAAGTTTTAGCGCGGTTCATACGAAAAAGTTGGCGGCACACCTGGCAAATTCTTTGTAGCCTTATCGCGATTCGATGTGGATTATGTTAAAGTAACTGCGGCTTTCGTGGACGAAGTTATTATGCTAATACACCTTGTTTTTATAGGTTTTTTGCGGCTTAGGTCTAGCCTCATCGCTATTGTGATGTTCGGACCTGCTATTGTACTGGCGGACGTATCTGATGTCAGACGTACGGCGCTTGTCATAGGAAATTCGCAGTATGAGTACGTTTCGAATATTCCGAACTCGGCAAATGACGCCCGGGATATAGCAGCAGCGCTTGGTCGGATAAGTTTTAATGTGACCGAATTATACGATCTCGACTATCGCCAAATGCGGCTGGCCCTTCGGGATTTTTCCGACAAGGCTGCGACGGCCGACGTGGTATTGGTCTATTTTGCGGGTCATGGCATCGAAATAGACAACACTAATTACCTGATTCCCACCAACGCGGAACTCAAAAGCGACAAGGATGTGGAATTCGAGGCTATACGGCTGGACTCGGTACTAAATTCGGTATCGACGGCGAAAGGTCTCAAACTTGTTCTTATTGACGCCTGCCGAAACAATCCGTTCCTTTCTGATATGGAGCGCACAACCGCGACGCGGTCGATCGGGCGCGGATTGAGCAGTATTGACCCCGGAGGTGTTCTGGTCGGCTATTCTGCGCGCGGTGGAACTTTGGCTTTGGATGGAAAAGGTCGCAACAGCCCATATGCCGAAGCCCTGCTTGAACATATTGAGGTTCCCGGGCTGGAACTTGGGAAATTGTTTCGCAAAGTCCGGGATTCAGTCTTTAAACTTACCGATGGGTACCAAGAGCCCTTCACTTATGGCTCATTGCCAGGGCGGGATATTTTCCTTGTCCCTGCAGCGGCCAAGGTGCCTTCCATTTTAAAAGAAACGCCTGCGCCTGTTGCCGAGTCCTCGCCTGAAGATGAGCGTGAAAAATCTGCCCAACGCGTTCTGCGCGAAGCGTTAAAGTTGGATGATCAAACGGTCAAGTTGGGCGCTTTGAAGATGATCGCGCAGCTCTATCCAAATACACGCGCTGGTCAATATGCGGCTGACGTAGCCGATGTGCTCAGCCGTTCACAACCGATTAAGAACAACGCCAGCGTGCCTACAGAGTCTGCTGCCGCGTCCCAAAGCCCGATCAACACGACGAACCAGGAAAACGTCGCGGGGCAACAACCAGATCCAGCCCTTGTGGCAGAAAAGGATCTTAATCTCAGCCAAAACGACTATCGCAACATTCAACGTGGCCTGAATTTCCTAGGGTATTCAGCCGGGCCTGTTGATGGGATATTCGGTACGCGCTCTCGTGCGGCACTAAAGCAATTTCAGAGCAAAAGCGGTTCGACCAGAACGGGGTATCTGACAGCGCAAAGCCTTGCTGTGTTAAAGAACGTCGCAAAGCCGCCACCCTCGGCGCACAGCGAGGAACAAACGAGCGGCGAAACGCTTGCTGCCTTGCCGAAGACGACCCAAACCGGCGCAGTAGCGAACAGCTACCATGGGGATTACTCAATCGTGGTCAGAAGACGACCCAATCCAAACTACAATGACCCTGAGCTTGCTAAGGATCGGCCCAAAATAGTGTTGCAGATGGTGTACCGGAAGTCGTCCGCCGGGTTTCAGATGATCAGCGCTCAGGATCTGACGGAAGGTGGTGAAAATCGACCAAAACGATTTCGCGCATCGTTATCAGAAAAGGGGCGGTTGCGTATTTCGGGAAATACAGGGTACCTGTTTGGTAAAGTAAGAATTGTCCCCTTCTCGATTACTCAGAGAATTCCTGCAGACTTTTCCAAGGGGCAAACCCTCCACTCCAACCAAGGCCAGTTCGACAAAGCCTTTTTCATGGATGTGACGATAACAAAACGTTGAAACTCACAACACGAAGTATTCGCAGCTACTCGGGTACGCGCCTGTTGAGTTCAACTACTTGAATTTCTGTCTCGCCATCATCGTGAATGAAACTCGCAGCCACTGGCCATCGTCGTTCAGCGTCCACAGTTTTTGCCGTCGCCATGGTCATATAAATGGGACGAAACCCATCGGCATCCGGTGCTAGGGTCTTGGTCCAGCTTTCCAGGCGTGCAGCGACATTTATCGTATCACCGATGACGTTATAATGCATGGATCCGCTGACACCCAGTGTGCCACCGATTGCTTCTCCACTGTTCAGCGCTATCCGTAGCTTGTATGCACGTTGATTTCGAAAAGTGTTATTAAGTGATGCCACGGCTTCGCGCATGGCGTTGGCACAACGTAGTCCGGCCTGCGCGTCCGATTGCCTTTGCTCGTGTGTTTCGCTTGGAATTGGCGCGCCAAACACAACCAGTATGCCGTCTCCTGTATATTTCTCGACAAACCCACCATGCGCGCGAGCGATTTCACCCAGCCGATCAAGAATTCGCGCGATCCACGTCATAAACTCGTCTGCATCCATCGCATTCCCGGCGAGGGTCGACCCTTCAATATCCGCAAGCAGCGCCGTAACATACAGCTGTCGAGATCGGGGCTTTCCACCCGACATTAGATTTTTGCGCTGCTTCCAGATCTCAGCTGACAACTCTTCGGACAGATGAGATGAAAAAACCTGTGCGATCGCGCGTCTTTGGTTGCGCGAAAAGCCTGAGATGATCCCAAAGCCGAAAAGAAACCCGAAAGTCCAGCCCAGCAGAGAAGGCGCGACAGGCATTAACAACGCGAACTGTTGAAACATGGACAACGTAATCGTTAGCAGGACGCCACCTATCCCAGCCAGCAACACCGCATTGCCGGTGACCCTGACGAAAACAGACACGCAGGCACCTAAGAAGACCGAAGCGAGGATGATGAACGCAGGGAACTGACCGTCCAACGCGCGCAGCGGAGAGGCTTGGCCGTTGAAGTAGTCAATCAACTGTTGAACGATGGCGGCATGAATTTCGGCACCAAAGGTAAAATCTGACCCGGTTGATCGGTTGAGTGGTGTTGAAAAGTAATCTTTTACGGAATGACTGGTAACGCCGATTATCACGGCATTTCCCTCAAAGCGATCCAGCCCAGTTTGAGTCAGAATCTCTGCGGCGGGAACACTGCGCGTGATCGGCAATGCATTTTTGTAATCAATGACGATTTGATAGCCTGACGTATCCACGTTGCGGAACAGGTTTGCACCCGGGGCCAAGGGTTCTACAACTGTATCGCCAAACATCAAATAGCGCGGATTGTCGGGAGCGCTTTTCAATGCGGGTTGCCCGGTATGGGTCGCGGCCAGATGCATAGGCAGTGACAGGGAAATACCATCGTGCGTATTTACTAACAACAAGGCGCGTCGGGCAACGCCATCAGGGTCAATTGGAATATCAGCGAACCCAGTGTGCGTGCCCGGCGGCGCTGAAATGCCAGCAGTCTCGCTATCCTGCAATTTCGAGATCACGAAAACTCTGGGATCGCTCAGCACCTCAAGTAAGGCGTCCCGACCTTCACCTGCCGGAACGTCCCTGTAAATGTCGACGCCCACCGTAGTTGCACCAGAGGCGAGCAAGGTGTTTACAATCTGTGCCAATTGCCGATCGGGGACAGGCCAACCCCATTCGCTCAAATCTCGGTCGGTGATGGCAACCAGATAAACGTCTGCTATAGGTTCATCCGCCGCAAAGGCCGATATTGTCCAATCGTATTGGAGAAGCTCAAGTGACTCGAGCATGCCTTTTTTCCGGAGTTCGACCAGAGGCATGCCGACAATCAGTGTAATGACACAGACCAACACCCAGCGTTGCCAAACCGGCATGAGCGATGACGTTCTCTGCCATGCATGCTTTTGACGCTTCGATGTCACTGACCTACGCCAGCTGAGTTCAGCAATTGTTCGAGTTCGGCTGGGTTCGTCGCCTGCACACGGCCGCTGAGGCCTATATCCACAAGTTCAGAGAGCGCATCGAACCACAGACCAGCTGCGGCCGGGGTGTCGGATCTAAATTCTTCCGGCAAACGCTCGATCAATCCTGATGTTCGTTCGACCACCGCGTCGGTGTTTGGATCGAGCAACTCGAGTTGCAAAAGATAAACTCGGTCGGTGTCCAGCACAATATTTGACCTACTGAGGTCCAGACCGTAATCGCCGGGTGGGAAAGGGCCACTGATGTGTAACTCTGTTGCAGTCATCCCGGATGGGCCCAGTTTGACGATTACATTTCCTCGATGGCCGCGAGTTAGCCGCCAGATCAACGGCGGAAAGGCTTGAGTTGTTAGCCCACCGTCTGCTGGAACCAGTAGCAATAGGTCAGAAGCGGCATCCGAAGGTATATTCCGGGTGCCTGCGCCCATTCGATCTTTTGGCGTACCTATTTTGGGAGGAACAAACACAATTTCTGCGGACGTGTCGGTGTTTTTCTCATCGCCGGAAGCTAGCGCAAAACCGCTGAGAAAAAGGCCTGCAGCGAGTACGAAGACAAAAACAGCTATTGATACCCAATTCCACGACACAAGACGCCTCTCGAAGAAAACTGCAAGTGTATCCGCTTTTTGAAGGTTTAGCGTAGGCTTGAAACTACGTTGAGTCCAGTTCCTGCTCTGTCTCGCTTCAGCTGATCCTAAGCTCGGTGGTCAGGCAATTTTATGCTAAAATAAGGATCTGTTCGGTTCAGAGTCGAGTCTGTGCTCATGGTTCCTGAAAGCAAATGGCGAAGCGGCGCCTCGTGTTTGTTGGTGGTTTGTTTGCTCTTGATCTTGCCGCTTGCGGCAGAGGCTAAGGGCAAGCGCGTCGCGCTTGTAATAGGTAACTCCGCCTATCAATACGTCCCGGACCTGCGCAATCCGGCCAATGATGCTGAGGACATATCTAAGGCGTTACAGCGCATTGGGTTTGAGGTTACACAGCATCAAAACGTGAGTTACACCGATATGCGCATTGCATTGCGCGACTTTGCCGAAGCCGCAGCCGATGCGGAAGTGGCGCTTGCGTATTTCGCGGGCCACGGAATCGAAATTGAGAACACAAACTATCTGATACCCGTGAATGCCGCGCTAAAAAGTGATCGGGATGTAGAGTTTGAAGCCATTCGTCTGGACGCTATCGTGAATGCCATTGCTGGCTCGTCGGCTCTAAGTATCGTGATTGTTGACGCATGCCGAAACAACCCGTTTTTGGCCCAGATGAAAAAGGCCTCGAGCACTCGTTCAATCGGGCGCGGTCTGGCCGCGGTTGAACCAAGAGGAGTCGTGGTCGGATACGCGGCCCGAGGTGGGACTCTGGCGCAGGATGGCGACGGCCGGAACAGCCCTTACGCGCAGGCGTTTCTGGAACATGTTGAAGAACCGGGAGTGGAACTTGGTAAACTGTTCCGCAAGGTGCGCGACCGCGTGGTCGCACTGACCGACGGGTATCAGGAGCCTTTTGTCTATGGCTCACTACCGGGCGAGGACATATTTTTGGTCCCCAAGGTAGAACAGGCTGCATTACCCTTCCCTGACCTTCAGGAGTCTGACGAACCAGTCTTGCAGCCGCAGGTAACTCAGAAAAACGCGCTGGCCGCAGCTATGAAGGTGAACACAGTCAGGGGGTGGGATTTGGTCGCCAGATCCTATCGCGCTGCAACGTTATCCGAGCCCGAAATACTGAAGCGGATGGCCCAGATCACACCTGCCTGGACCAGAAAAAGCGGGCGGCTCGATGAGATAGAAGCCGCGCTCTTGCCGGGCCCTGCTCAGAAGAAGGAAGTACAACAAAGTCTTAACAACTCAGGCTTCGACGTCGGTACACCTGACGGAGTTTTCGGACCGCGGACCCGATCAGGCATCAAGGCGCTTCAGGCCAACGTCGGGTTAGAACCAACCGGATATGCCGATCTTGCTGTCCTGTCCGGCTTGGGGATCAGACCGCTGGCGGATGATGGCGCGAGTTTTATCAGCAATCCCTTTGCTGTCCGACAGGATATATCCGAGCTGGAAGTGTTAGGTGAATCCGAAGAGGTCACGCAAATTCTTGGCTGTTTGGGCCTGCGTAAAAGCGTCTATGGTACGTTTCGCGGAAACCTATATATTGCGCTGGTTTATTCAGGCAGTGTGCAGAGTGCGCGCAGCGAGGCGCAAAAATGTGGCTTGGATTTGGCCGCAATAACATCGGCTGCAGAGAATGCGTTCATCGTCCGGATGATTTCAAGTGACCCGGCTTTCTTTGAATTGGGATACGACAGCAAAACGAAAATCAGCTACAAGGCCGGACCCTATTTCGGGTTCAGAAAGGACCCCAAAGAAGACGGTGCCATCATCGGATGGCGATGGTTCAGCGGAGAACCCGTGAGCTACACCAACTGGTTGCCATCCAAGCCAAACAAAACCCACGGCAAAGGCAGAAAATCATTTGCCCAATTTCAGTACGAAGCGCGAGGACGGCGCGACCTTGACGATGTGACCCCAACAAAATGGTTCGATGGCTCTGGATGGAATGCGCGTTCCGTGGTCTTGGAAGCTTCTCTGAAATAACGCGCTCTGCCCAAAGGGTTTCAGCGAAGCTATGTTTTTTATGAGGATACGCTGGCAATCGGATCGGCATATTCGATTCAATCAGGTTATGTGGTAATGTTCAGGCGTCTCAACTTGTTCCGATCGGGGGCAGTTTGTTTAACAGTTCATTTCAATATCCTTTCAGGACATTCTTATGGCTGATAGGCTTTGCGATTTGGTTCTCGGTTTCGCATGTTGCGCACGCGGACACCAAACGGGTCGCATTGGTGATTGGAAATGCCGAGTATCAACATGTCGCCAATCTTCCAAATGCAGGCAATGATGCCTCGGATCTGGCCAAAGCCTTGCAACGGATCGGTTTCACGGTTTGGCACAATCAGAATCTAGATTACCGTGGTCTCCGCATTGCGTTGCGCGACTTTGGTCGAGCGGCGAAAGATGCGGATATGGCCATCATCTATTTTGCGGGTCACGGGATTGAGATCGAAAACACAAACTACCTTATTCCTGTAAACTCAGAACTGCGCAGCGATCAAGATATCGAATTTGAAGCGATACGGTTGGACTCCGTCGTTAGTTCCTTGTCGGGTGCCGATGGGTTAAAGGTCGTTTTGATCGATGCGTGCCGGAACAACCCATTCCTGAGCACGATGGAAAGAAATGGCGGCACACGCTCCATCGGTCGCGGATTGGGTCGTATTGACCCCAGCGGAGTATTAGTAAGCTACGCAGCCAAGGGTGGAACGTTGGCTCTTGATGGAGAGGGGCGTAACAGCCCGTATGCCACAGCGCTGCTAAAGCACATCGAAGAGCCTGGGCTGGAACTAGGTAAAATGTTCCGCAAGGTCCGCGACACCGTATTTAAGTTGACAGATGGGTTTCAGGAACCTTTCACCTACGGTTCTTTACCAAGCCAAGATATCTACCTAGTTCCGGTGGCAGCGCCCATGCCGCCGGAAGCCAAGCGTGTCGGGTCTGACAACCGTGAAATCTACGCTGACTTTGAGTTGGCTCGTTCACTCGGAACGCTGGATGCAATTGAGTCCTTTCTAAACCGTTATCAGGAACAGAATGATCACTTTGCGGTAACGCTCGCCCTTTCGCTTCGGGATGATCTGCGTGAGAAGGCAAGGCAACAAGCTGCTCCTGACGACAACCCCAGAACGAACGACACGGAAGTCGCCGTTGTGGCTCCGCCGGACAATCCGACTGAGGAAGCACAGACACGCAGCCTAGTCCGTGACATTCAGAGCGAATTGAACCGCGTCGGATGCAGCGCGGGCGCGGCGGACGGCGTTGCAGGTCCTCGCACTAGAGCGGCATATACCAGATACCGGAACGCCCGAAAAAACCTAGGGCTTCCGGCGGAAGGTCTGAACCAACAACAGACCCTCATTGCGCTTAAGAAAGAACCGGGTCGCGTTTGCAAGGAAGTTGCGGTTGCTGTAGGTTTAGACGGTGATTACGTCATCTCCATTCGGCGTAGATGGGATGATGACTATTGGCAGACTGCAACGCGCGGCGACGAATCCTACTACCCCGGAAAAATCGAACCACTCGCGTCATTGCGGATCAATCGGAAAGGCAGCAAACTGACTCTGGTGTCCGCCCAAGCGTTTACCGGAGGCGGTCCGTGGTTCAAGGATTTCCAGGGGTCATTGGATGACAACGGTCAACTGAAACTCCGTTTCACCCTAAGCTCACATTTTGGTCCACCGGTGACGCCCTACAAGGTTCGAATTGATGTAAAATTGCCTCAAGGACTGCAACCCGACCGACGCCTCGTGTATGAGCCACGACGTATCGACGGTCAGTTTTTCCTGAATTTCCTGGTTAGGCGTGCGAACTAGCTTCCAACGGAATTCCCAAGATGACGGGGGTCGACAAGAGCGGCATGATTACCAAGCTGCGTGCCGTTTGCGCCAAAGTTGCAGAGACCGATTTCCTCTACTTCGAAGTCGGCCATCGGCTTGAGAGCCGTTGAAAATAGGATTTCCACTAAATCAACTGAAGTAGCTGCATGTTGTTGTAGAATTCCGTACCCTGCCATGAGGTCGGTGATATCGGAAGGTGGTGGGCGGGATCACAGCGAACGGCAGCTATGCGGGCTGCACCACCAGCATTCGGCTTCGACGCAAAAGGTCCGGTATGGGCCGCTCACAAACTTCTCGATCTAGATGTGGAATATTGAGATATTCCCTGCCAAATCGACCTGAAGACGTCGAGGCACACAATCAGCATGCCGCCTTACATAGCCTCCAACGTATGGGCGAGGCCATTTCTGATGTGATCTTCCAACAGTTTCTTGGCTGTATCAGCGTCTTTGGCCAACGCGGCATCGAACATGCGTTTGTGTTCTTGGGCTGCAACCTCACCTCGGTAGGTCAGTACGAGCATCTGATAACGAAGGTACTTGTCATAAATGATTGAGTGAAGGGATAAGAGGTTCTTGGAATTACAGGCTGCAATCATCGCTTGATGAAACTCTGAATCGTACCTCTTCCAGGTTTCCTTTTCAGAGTCATCTCCCTTGAGAAGCCGTTGCTCCATCAAATGCAGCTTGTGATGCGCAGCGACCAGATTGCCTTCCCAGTCCGTGTCGCCATTCGCAATGGACAACTCCAACGCGTGGCATTCCAGCAGAACGCGCAGTTCTGAAATCTCGGTCAGGTCTTCTCGTGAAACTGGCGTGACCAGGAAACCCCGTTGCTCAGGAGCTTCGACAAATCCGTCGCTGGCGAGCCTGTTCAGCGTTTCACGAAGTGTCGAAAGGCTTGCCGAGTAGCGTTCCTTCAAGGCGTCCAGCTTCAGTTTGGAGCCGGGCTGCAGCTCCCCGAAGATGATGTCCCGCTTGATGCGCTGATAGGTGCTTGCACCTATCGTAGACGGCTGTTTCGCCATGCGTTTCACCCGATATTTTTGGTTTCCTCGTTCAATTAGCATTTTTTAGAGACATCAGCAATCCAAACTGATGTATGGTATAAATAATAATATCATACATTATTGCGGAATCGCGAAAACCCCAATACGGTCGTGGCCAAATTGGGCAAGGCAGCCTGATCGCAATCAACGGTTTCGGGATTTTCCGGACCCTCCGGAAGGAAGCAAAGTGTCTAAGAACTTTCGCATTGCCATTGTCGGCATTGGTCTTGTTGGACGCCGCCACGCAGACGCTATCCGAGCGTTGCGCCATGTTGATCTCGTTGCGGTAGTCGACCCCAGTGATGAAGGTCGTGCTTACGCCGTTGAGCACGGGGTCGCATGTTACGAGACCCTCGAGAAAATGTTTGCAAATCAGACGCCAGACGGAGCTGTTCTTGCGACCCCGACCACGCTTCATGTTGAACAAGGCCTCACGTGTGTTCGACACGGTTGTCCTGTTCTTGTCGAAAAACCGATCGCCGTAGAAGCCACCGCTGCACTTGAGCTTGTTCAAGCTGCGGAGAAGGCCAATGTGCCACTGATGGTCGGTCATCATCGCAGACACAATCCTCTGATCAGGTCGGCTAAGGAAGCAATTGTCGATGGAAAGATTGGAAATGTGCGCGCTGTCCATGCGAATTGCTGGTTCTATAAGCCAGACGAGTATTTTGATACTGCGCCCTGGAGAAAGAAACCCGGTGCAGGGCCCATCTCGGTCAATCTTGTCCACGATGTGGATCTGCTGAGGTACCTGGCCGGAGAAGTTGTGACCGTACAGGCTCAGTCGGCTGAATCGCAGCGGGGCTACGACAACGAAGATGTTGCTGGTGCGCTGTTGACATTTGAAAGCGGGGCGATAGGGACCATAAGTGTGTCCGACAGCATCGTTGCTCCATGGAGCTGGGAGATGACGTCTCAGGAATATCCAATCTATCCTTCGACCTCAGAGAGTAGCTATATGATCGGTGGCTCTCATGGTTCGTTGTCCGTTCCCGATCTTCGCCTGTGGAGTTACCAGAGTGAGCAACGGGACTGGTGGACGCCTATCTCATCGACCGCGCTGAAGAAGGGTGCGTCTGACCCTTTGGTCAATCAGCTCAGGCACTTTATTGAAGTAGCCCGGCACGAAGCAGTGCCGATTGTGTCTGGATGGGAAGGTTTCAGAACGCTTCAAGTTATTGAAGCTATTCAGAATTCTTGCAGAACAGGTGAAACGGTCAGGATCAAAAACTTACAAAAAACACCAATGGTAGATATGACAGTAGTATAAAATATCAGATATTTTGCAAAAAATCTTGCAAAATTTCCAAAATAGGGCAAAACTCTGAATCGCAAAAAAGAAGCATCATGATGTCTCAGGGAGGAGCAAAGTGATTACCAAACTTACCCGCCGGGCTGCTGTATCAGCCCTTGTTGCAACCGGTGTTCTGTTTGGCGCGACAAGCGGTGCGCTGGCGGAAGACAAAGTGCAACTTCGCCTCGCAACATCAGGATCGGAGACCGACCAGCGCTCGGTCGCTATGGCCGAGGTTTTCGCGCCGATGGTCGCTGATTTTGCAAGCTACGAGCCCAGCTATAATGGAACCATCTTTGCCCAAGGCACCGAGTTGGATGCCATCAGCCGGGGTAACCTGGAAATGTCGATCACCTCGGCGCAGGAACTGGCACAGTTCTTCCCCGAGTTTTCGATCTTTACCGCAGGTTATGTCCACCAGGACGCCGCGCATCAGGTGGCTGTCTTCAACGATCCCTTGATGGATGCCTTTAAGCAGAAGGCCGAAGAAGAATTAGGCGTCAAACTGCTGTCGGTCATGTATCTGGGCCGTCGTCAGGTGAACCTGCGCCAGCCCAAGGATGAGCTGACAGTCACGACACCCGCAGATTTGGAAGGCGTGAATCTGCGGATGCCGGGCACCGACGCATGGCAGTTCCTTGGCAAGGCGCTGGGTGCCGCGCCGACACCGATGGCCTTCTCCGAAGTCTATACCGCGCTGTCGACCGGTGCCGTTGACGGGCAGGATAACCCGTTGCCGACCGTCGTCGACGCCAAGTTCTATGAAGTGACCAATCAGATCGTCCTGACATCGCATCTGGTCGACCTGAACTATATCGCCATCGGCAAAGAGGTTTGGGACGGGCTGACACCGGAACAGCAAGCCAAGGTTCAGGAAGCTGCGGACGCAGCAGCTGAATCAGGCCGCCAGAAGCAGCTTCAGAAAGAAGAGGATCTTGTCAGCTTCCTGAAAGAGCAGGGCATGGAGATTTACGAACCCGATCTCGCTGCGTTCCGCGATCAGGTACAGTCTATGTATCTGGACAGCGAATTCGCTGGCTCATGGCCCGAAGGCGTTCTGGATCAGATCAACGCTCTGGGCAACTGAACCCAGTAAGACAGGGGAGGGAGAACCATAATGAAGGCCTTTATGAAGGGGTTCTCCCGACTGACCGAAGCGATTGCCGGCGGGATGCTGGCGGCAATCTTCCTTATCTTCCTTCTCCAAATTCTACTACGGTACTTCTTCACCCCAGCAGGCTGGACGCTGGAATTGATCGGCATTCTTTGGGTCTGGGTGATTTTCTTCAGCTGCGCTTTCATCGTGCGCGAACGGGATCACGTGAAGTTCGACATCATCTATCTTTCGGTGCCGATGCGCGTACGGCAGGTCTTTGCGATGCTGGCGGCCGCAGCGATCGTAGTCGGTATGCTCTACAGCTTCCTTCCGACGTGGGACTACATCGACTGGATGAAAATCCGCAAGACATCGACTGTCCGCAATCCGTTCTCCGGTGAGAAGATTCCGCTGCGCACAGTATTCTCGATTTACGCGGTATTCATGCTGGTCGTCGCAGCGCGCTACGCGTGGCTATTCTTCGACGTCATGCGCAATGGCCCACCAAAGACAGAGTTGGAACTGGTCGTTGGGTACAACGTGGTTGACGATCATCCCCGTGTCGACGTCGAAAAGGATGAGGAAGTTAAGAAATGAGTTTTGAACTTCTTTCCTGCCTGCTCGCTCTCTTTCTTCTGGCAGGCATCGGGACACCTATCGGCTATTCCATCCTCCTGGCCTCATTAGTGTACCTAGGCACGGCCGGACTGGACGTCGCCCTCGCGGGCGAGAAGATCCTGCAAGGTTTTTACAAAAGCACGATCCTGCTTGCCGTGCCTTTGTTCATCGTCGCCGCGAATATCATGAACGCTGGATCGATCACGGACCGTCTTTTGAACTTCTGCGTCGCTGCTGTCGGTCGTTTCAAGGGCGGCCTCGGGCACGTAAACGTGGTAGCGTCACTGATCTTTTCGGGTATGTCCGGCTCGGCCGTCGCGGATGCTGCTGGGATCGGGAAGATCATCATTGAAATGATGACCAAGGATGGCCGCTACAGCCGAGGCTACGCAGCTGCAATCACGGCGGCGTCGGCAACGATCGGCCCTATTATTCCGCCCTCTATCCCAATGGTTTTGTACGCGCTCGTTTCCAAGGCCTCCATCGGGTCGCTGTTCCTAGCCGGTATTCTGCCGGGCCTGATCATGGGCGTCGTCCTCATGGCGATGAACTATTATCTGGCCGGAAAGCGGAACTTTGCATTGGAAGAACCTGTTCCACTGCGCGAGTTGCCGGCTAAAACCGCCAACGCATTTCCGGCACTGCTGATGCCCGCAATCCTGCTCTACGGCATATATGGGGGCGTCACCACTCCGACTGAAGCTGCCGCCGTAGCTGCATTCTACGCCCTGCTACTGGCAGCGTTGTTCTACCGAGCGCTGACCTTCCGCGGCCTTTATCAGGTGTTCGTCGATAGCGCGCGCTCTTCCGCAGCCGTCGGGGTTGTCATTGGTGGCGCGTTCATTCTGAACTTCATCGTCATCCAGGAACAAATACCGCAGTCTATCTCGGCGCTGCTGGAGGGTTCCGATGTTAGCCCGATTGTGTTCCTGATCCTCGTAAACCTGCTGATCCTCGCGCTGGGATGCGTGTTAGACGCAACAACGATCATCCTAGTGATTGTGCCCCTGTTCATTCCAACCTGCGAGGCGCTTGGGATTGATCTGGTGCATTTCGGGGTGCTTGTCGTCGTGAACTCGATGATCGGTCTGATCACGCCGCCCTATGGCATTCTGCTCTTTGTGATCAACGCCGTGACGGACATTCCGCTACGCGAAATCATCTCGGAAATCTGGGCCTTCCTCGCGGTTCTTATCTTCGCCCTGGTGATCATGATACTGATGCCTGATTTGGTCCTGTGGTTGCCGCGTATGTTTGGATATCAGGGATAATGTGCCTCTCGGTTTCGACAACGTCGATCCCCGGTGATCTGGCCGAAAAACTAAGCACTATCGCTGACGCGGGATTCGGGGGTGTCGAATTACACGAACCGGACTTGACCGCTTTTGACGGGCCGCCATCGCAAATTCGGAACATTGCATCAGATCTCGGCCTGAAGATTTGCCTGCTGCAACCTTTCCATAACCTTGAAGG
Organism: Ruegeria sp. N7; assembly: GCF_056531345.1. Classification (NCBI taxonomy): domain Bacteria; kingdom Pseudomonadati; phylum Pseudomonadota; class Alphaproteobacteria; order Rhodobacterales; family Roseobacteraceae; genus Ruegeria; species Ruegeria sp. N7. The sequence goes on from NZ_JBQFLR010000022.1 coordinate 47,675, forward strand.
TCAGTCTGGCGGCGGACGGGAGCGCGCCTTTGATCGACTGAAGCGCAAACTCGACCTGATGAGCGAATTGGGTACGGATCTGCTGCTAATCGGGTCCGCATTCGAGGTCGATGCCGCTGCGACCGAAGAACAGGTAATCGCAGATCTTGGCGAGGCGGCCGAAATAGCAAAGGCATTGGGGTTGCGTCTGGCCTATATGGGCTTGCCATGGTCGGATCTTATTCACTCGGATGAACAGGCGTTAGGCGTCGTTGAAGCTATCGACAGCCCTTATTTGGGGTTGGCCTTGAATTCCTTCTTCTCGCTTGCCGACGGGTCCAAACCAGCCCGCCTTCGGGACATTCCCGGAGATCGGCTGTTCCATGTGCAGCTATCCGATGCACCCCGACTTGAAATGGATATTCGCAGGCTCAAACGGCACTTTGGGCTTCTGCCGGGGCTTGGGTCGCTGAACCTTGCGGGCTTTGTGCGGGTGTTGTCCCGCGCTGGGTACAAGGGGCCTTGGTCTATTGCGCGTGTCAATGAAGCAGCTCCTCAACCCGGTGGCCTGACACTGGCCCGAGACAGCTACAGGTCGCTGGTGAACCTGTTAGATGAGGTTTCCCGGACCGAACCGGGAACAGATTTCGGCATCCCGGACCTGCCGGAACGCGTCTATGCGTCAGGCTTCGAATTCGTCGAATTTACAGCCGACGAAACAAGCGGCGCGCAGCTGGCAGATATGCTGTCAGCAATGTGTTTTCGAATGGAGCGAAAACACGTAACCAAGTCCGTCGAGCTGTGGCGGCAGGGCGCGATAAACATCGTTGTAAATACCGAAAAGGAAGGTTTCGCCCATTCGGCGTTCCTGGGTCACGGCCCCTCCGTGTGTGACATGGGGTTGCGTGTCAAAGATGCGGATCAGACGGTTCAGCGAGCGACCGCGTTGGGCGCGCCGAATTTCTCACAGCCGGTAGGGACTGGGGAACTGGACATCCCGGCCATCCGAGGTGTTGGTGGCAATGTTGTCCATTTCATAGATGAGAAATCCGATCTGCATCGGGTTTGGGACATCGAGTTCGAGCCAGTCGCCAAGACCAAAGCGATCCAGCCTGCTGGTCTGCGCCGCATCGACCATCTGGCGCAGACGATGCGTAACGATGAGATGCAAAGCTGGCTGCTCTATTACATTTCGACTTTTGAGATGGCAAAATCTCCGATCGTGAACGTTGCCGACCCTTCAGGTGTTGTGCAAAGCCAAGCCATCGAGAGCCCCGAGGGCGAAGTGCGTTTAAACCTGAATGGTGCAGTTGGGCGTCGAACACTGGCGGCTTCATTCCTTGAAGACGGTTTTGGTGCCGGTGTTCAGCACATAGCCTTCCAGTCGGACGACATATTTGAAACCTCAGCCCAATTGCGGAAGTCCGGCTTTCCCAGCCTGTCCATCCCAGAAAACTACTACGCTGATCTGCAAGCGACATTCGGGTTAAGTGAAGACCTGATCGCCCAAATGCGCAGGGATAACATTCTCTACGACCGCGCAGCGGGTTCCGAGTATTTTCAGATCTACAGCCGACCTATCTTTAACGGCTTCTTCTTTGAAATTGTTGAGCGCCGATCTGGCTATTCCGGCTATGGCGCGCGCAATGCTGCGTTCCGATTGGCGGCCCAAGCGCGACACCACATGGCGGAAGGAACAACCTGAAATGAAGGCGGCACTAATCGGCCAAGGTATTGCTGGCTCCATGACGCCTGAGATGCACGAGGCAGAAGGTCGGGCGCAGGGTATCGATCTGAGCTACGGTAGGATCGACACTGCAAAAGAGCCATTTCGTGGAATGTCGGTCGCTGATTTACTGCATTATTCCGTTGAATTAGGCTGCGCGGCGGTCAACGTGACGCATCCCTACAAAGCATCAGTCATTGATCATCTTGATGAGCTTACCAAGACTGCTGAGGAGCTTCAAGCTGTCAACGCGGTGGTTTTTTGTGACGACCGAATGGTTGGCCACAACACCGACTACATAGGTTTCCACAGTGCCTTCGGAGATTCTTTGGGATCATCGAAGACTGAAACGGTTCTCATGTTTGGTGCTGGTGGCGCGGGCAGTGCAGTCTCTTTGGCTTTGCTTGATTCAGGTGTTCGAGACCTGGAGATTATTGATCCTGACCTCCGCCGAGCGCAGGCGCTGGTCAGTCGACTAGAGGTCTTGCGCCCTTACGCAAAGATTCAGGGTTCCCCTTCGATTTCGTTGGATCGGATCGAACTTGTGGACGGAGTGGTCAACGCAACACCACTTGGAATGGACAAGTACCCCGGAACAGTCATTGAACCATCCCTGTTGCGGCCCGATGCATGGGTGGCAGACATCGTATATTTCCCGCTTGAGACACACCTACTGAGCAGGGCCCGCGCAACTGGGTTGAAAGTGATGAATGGTGCTGGAATGGCGGTTCATCAGGCTGCAGCGTCTTTTGAAATCTTCACCGGCTGCACCGCCTCAATCAGTCGCCTTCAAAACGTTTTCGATTCACTTCGTCAGCAGCGCATGCGCGAGTTTAGAGGTGCAACGGTATGACAAACGACGAACAAGCAATCCGCCAATGGTGGCGCACATCCATCATTGACATGAAACCCGGCAAGATCGCGTTTCGTGGCAACGCAATAGAGGATCTGATCGGGAACGTTTCTTTCCCGCAGATGATCTGGCTGATGGTGCGGGGCGATCTGCCCAGCGACGCACAAGCGCGTCTGTTCGAAGCCGCTTTGGTCGCAGGCGTGGATCACGGCCCACAGGCCCCCTCAATCGCGGCGGCGCGCATGGCTGCCACCTGCGGGGTAGGTCTCAATAATGCGATGGCGACTGCGGTGAACATGCTGGGCGATGTGCATGGCGGAGCAGGCGAACAATGCGCCGAGCTTTACTATGATATCTCGGAACGCATGGATGCTGGGGCATCGCTGAATAATGCTGTTCAGGACGGTCTGGACAGCTGGCGCGAGACGTACGGCAAGATCGTATCGGGCTTTGGTCACAGGTTTCACAAGCCTGTCGATCCACGCGCACCACGATTGATGCAACTTGTTCGTGATGCGGCGGCAGAAGGCACAGTATCTGGCCGGTTTGCCGATATCGGAGAAGAGGTTCGCGCCGAACTCGGTCGTCAACGCGGCGGTCGGCCAATTGCCATGAATATCGACGGCGCGACAGCTGTGATCTTCTGCGAACTTGGCTTTCCCGCGCCCTTGTCGCGGGGGTTGTTCTGCCTATCCCGCTCGGTCGGAATACTCGCCCACGCTTGGGAGCAGATGAACCAGGGTGGCCGCAACAAAGGGCCCATGCCCCCGAATTACTTACCTCTCTACGAAGACAGGAATGATGACACGTGAGACATCGAAATCCTTCCGGGTCGGCCTTATCGGTTGTGGTCGTATCAGCGATATCTATCTAAAAACGCTATCCAAATTCTCAAACGTCGAGGTCGTGGCTTGTGCAAGCCTTGATCCTTCGGAAAGCCGCGCCAAAGCAGATCAATACGGTGTCGCCCAGGCCTGCACACCAGATGAAGTGTTTGACGATCCGACGATTGACTGCGTTCTGAATCTGACAATTCCGGCGGCGCATGCGGAAATCAGTTTGCGCGCGTTGGAGGCCGGCAAGCACGTCTATTCCGAGAAGCCGCTGGTTATGAATCGAACGGACGGAAAGGCGATCCTGCACACTGCCACTGAAAAGGGGCTACTGGTCGGTTGCGCACCCGACACGTTTCTGGGCGGTCGTTGGCAGACCGTTCGGCGCTTGATCGATGAAGGCGCTATCGGGAAACCAACAGGGATTTTTGCCCATGTCGGGACCCACGGGACGGAGCGCCACCATCCCAACCCGGATTTCTACTATAAGGCGGGTGGTGGGCCAATGCTGGACCTTGGGCCGTACTACCTGACCGCCATGATCTACTGCCTTGGACCCGTTGACCGGGTTGCCGGAATGGCTCGGCGCACGTTTGACAAAAGGATGATCGAAAACGGCCCTCGCAACGGCGAATGGATGAATGTCGAGGTGGACACGCACTCCCTAAGCCTGCTGCAGTTCTCTTCCGGAGCAATAGGGTCGATGACCATGAGCTTCGACGTCTGGGACAGCGAAACTCCGCGGTTCGAGATCTATGGTGAAAACGGAACCATCAGCATCCCTGACCCTGACCCGGTTCATGGCGCCAACATCTTTCAGGGGGATGTCTGGCTGAAAACGCGGGAGACCTCACGCTGGTCTCATCAGCCCCGTCCAACCGGTCGTGAAGACTGGCAGGTTGTTGAAAACAGACATGGGTTTAACGAAGATAGCCGCGGGCTCGGCCTTTTGGACCTCGCCCTGGCGGCACAAGAAGGACGCCAACCCCGTGCAAGTGGAGCGCTTGCTTACCACGTTTTCGAGGTCATGGACGCAATTGAACGGGCGCCAAAATTCGGCGCCTATCAGACGATAGAAAGCCGGTGCGCGGCTCCGGAGCCTTTGCCGGTCGATTTTCTGAACGGTGAGAGGAAGGAGTCGGCCCATGCCGATTGAGACACTCGACTTTGCCCAGCCATTCTTTCGCGTCCAGCACATAACTGACGAGCGCAGAATTTCTATCGAGGGTCGCGCCATCGTCCTTAACCTTGGGGGGCGAAATTTCTCTGTCGAGGATCAGACCATTGCACCGCTTTCCTCTGTGATCGTGCAAGACAGCACGCTTAGCGGCGTGGAACGTGCAGTCATTGTCCACGGTTTCGACGCCCATTCCAATGACAACGAGTTGTTCGCATGGGTGAAAGATACATGGCCATCTGCTTTTGATGTTCGCCAAGAGGAGCGTCTGCGTGGCGTCAGCCACTACATGTCGCCGAAGGTCTTCGTGGGTAACGTTGGACTGACCATGTACCATTCCGGCTCGGTCCCTTTGAATGTCGGATTGCATAAGGATCATCCGTTCTGCCCGGTACCTGGGTTTCGCGAAGTGCATACGCAGATCGTTGGCTTCGGCAAAATGCAGCAATGTCGCGAACGGGATGTCGAGACCCTGTATCTCGAAGAATTCATGGCCCCGGGCACGACCCACAAACCTATGTATGACGCCGAAGGCAATTATCCCTGGCATCAATACGAGACGATCACCCCCGGTATCTTCATGGCGGTGGAGATACTGCCCGAGGGCGTACGGGTCCCGGAAGCGGAGGTTGAGAATGGCTGAGAGACTTTTACCCGAAGACCTGAAGTTCGACGGCCCTTTCCCCCGGTTGTCTCGCCGTTTGCGGCTGGGCGTTGTTGGTGGAGGACGGATCTCGGACACGCAAGCAACGGCTGCGCGCATGACCGACCGGTGGGAGGTCGCCGCAGGCGCGCTCAGTTCAGATACCGAGCGCAGCAAGGCGCGCGGGGTCGAGTGGTTCCTGCCGGCCGACCGGTGCTACGCGTCGTTCGAGGAGATGGCACAGGCCGAGGCGGCGCGCCCAGATGGCGTAGATGCCGTCATGATCACGACCCCAAACCACGTTCATTTCGGCGTGGCCAAAGCGTTTCTGGAAGCGGGCATTGACGTGTTGTGCGACAAGCCCCTGACCAACGAAGTGGCCGAGGCCGAGGGGCTTGAGGAGATTACCGCGCGCACGGGACACATCTTTGCTGTCGGTTATGTGATGTCATGTTTTCCGGTGATACGGCAGGCCAAGCAGATCGTGGCCGACGGGGGCATCGGCAAAATCAACCAGATCCATGTCGAGTTCATGCAAGACTGGATGACGCCCGAAGATGTGGCCGATGCGCCTCATGTAAAGTGGCGGCTGGACCCCAAGATTTCTGGTCCAACCAGCTGTGTCGGCGATATCGGCACCCATGCCGCGCATCTCGCCAGTTTTGTTTCCGGCCTGCCCTTGACCGACCTGCGGGCCGAGTTTCATGTCTGCGGCGCGCCAAAGCCTTTGGAAGACACGGTGTTCATGTTCACCCGTTACCAAAATGAAGTCCCCGGAACCTTGATGGCAACACGCCTTGCCCCCGGAAACCGGGGTGGGTTGCGCCTGCGCATATTCGGGAACGAAGGAGGCCTCGAGTGGGACCTAGAGAACTCGGAGCGGCTGAAATTCAATCGGTTTGGTGAACCGGATCAAATCATCAGCCGAGGTCTCGGGCATGGTATCGGACCCGGCGCAGAACGTTTGATCCGTACCGCGCGCGGCTTCCCTGAAGGGATTATCGAAGCCTGGGCCAACCTCTATACGGAACTTGCGATGGCCGTAGCCGCGCGTCGGGATGGCGTTACCGTTCCGGCCGATTGGCTTGCTTATCCCAGTGTCGAACAAGGCGCAGACGGTGTTCGATTCATTGACGCCTCTGTGCGCTCTCACCAGTCCGGAGGGGACTGGGTCACTCTCTAAGGGTCTGCCTACACGAATGTAATACACGCCCGGGCCGTTGCCCGGGCGTTTTCATTTCCTGTTCA
>NZ_JBQFLR010000023.1:0-48539 GCF_056531345.1 Ruegeria sp. N7
TGCAGAAAAACGGACCCTTCAAAAACCTCTTCGACCAACAGTTCAATAAACACAAACACAAACAAAAAGTCGCAGAATAATAAGGGGAGGCAAGAACTGAGCGCAAAGCTCTTTTCAGGCCAAAAACCTCCTGATTGCCACGTACCGCTGAACAGAGGGCTTCCGCTTTTCACGTAATATGCGCATGTTTGACGCGCATACCGTGTGATGGTAGAATGGCGCATATCTGAGGGTAATCAAATGAATGCTCCATCTCGTAGATCGACAAATCTATCACTGGATGGCGATATGCTGTCTGAGGCGCGGGATCTGAAGATCAATCTTTCCCGCGCAGCCGAAGACGGCATTCGGGCCGCAGTCGCCAGTGCAAAAGCTGAACGCTGGAAAGCCGAAAACAAGGCCGCACTTGAGAGTTCCAACGCGTATGTCGAGCGTAATGGCTTACCGCTGGACACCTACCGACAGTTCTGATGCCAAAATACGACGTGTTCCCCAACCCGTCAGGTGAAGGGTATCTTCTGGACATCCAGAGCGATCTGCTGAGCGGGTTGAACACACGCGTCGTCGTGCCACTGCTTCCCGAAGCGACCGCGCCGATCCCAGCCACCCGGCTCAATCCCGTCTTTGATATCCAGGGCAAACCGTTTGTTATGGCAACCCAATTCATGGCTGCTGTTCCGGTGGGCCTTCTAAAATCGCCGGTCGACAACCTTGATGATCACTTTGCGCAGATCACCGCCGGCGTCGACATGCTAATGCAGGGATTCTGACAAGCTTCTGGCCCTTGGAGAACCAAGAGCCAGGAACAAGTATGACAATGAAGATCAGTCGTACAGCACTGCCGCGATCTTCGGATCGTCGATGTTGGATGCGTCGTAATAGTAGAACCCGGTATCAATCAGGGCAGGAACTTCTTCACCCTTCATCGCGGCCACAGCAGCCTTGACGGTTTCATACCCGATGCCCACGGGATTCTGAGTGATTGCACCCGCCATCAGCCCGCTTTTGATCGCATCTCTCTGGGCCTTGCCACTGTCATATCCGATGATGACCAGCCCCTCGGTCCCCAGTTCCTGCACCCCGTTCACCACACCGATGGCCGAGCCTTCGTTGGTGCCGAAGATGCCATTCAGATCGGGGTTCGCCGTCAGGATCGCTTTGGTCACCTCGGTCGATTTCAGGTGGTCACCCTGACCGTATTGAACCGTGACAACTTCGATGTCCGGGTATTTTTCGGCAATGCGATTGACGAAGCCGTCGCGCCGGTCGATGCCTGTGCGGCTGGTCTGGTCATGCGCAACAACGGCCACTTTGCCTTTGCCGCCAATCATCTCGGCCATCTTGTCCGCAGCCAGCGCAGCCGCGGCCTGATTATCCGTTGTTGCTGTTGAAACCGGAATGTCGCTGTCAACGCCACTGTCAAAAGCGATGATCGGAATGCCTTTTTCATCAGCTTGCTTAAGCAGTGGAATGGCGGCCTGGCTGTCCAGAGCGGCAAAACCGATGGCCTTGGGGTTATTGGCCAAGGCCGCCGCCAGCATGTCGATCTGACGATCCACCATGGTTTCGTTGTCCGGGCCTTCAAAGGTGATCGTGACACCGTATTCCTCGGCGGCCTGTTCCGCACCGGACTTTACCGCCTGCCAGAACTGGTGCTGAAACCCTTTGGACACCAGCGGAATATATATGTCTTCCGCCGATGACATAGTTGCAGGTATCGAAAGGCTGGCCGCACTCAGGGCCCCCAAAATGAAACGACGTGTTAGCATGTCTTCTCCTCCAGTTGGTCTTCGTTTCTGATTTTTGTGACTGTTCAACCTGTCTTCCTGCGCCGCGCCATATCGGCGTAAACGGCCAGAATGATGATCGCGCCGGTGACAACGGTCTGCCATTCCTGCGCGACGGACAGCACCCGCAAACCATTGGTCAGAACTGCCATGATCAGGGCACCGATCAGGGTTCCAAGGATTGTACCACGCCCACCGGACAGGGACGTGCCCCCGATCACGACGGCAGCGATGGCTTCCAGCTCGTAGCCAAGCCCCAGCGCGGGCTGCGCCGAATTCAGTCGCGACGCGATCAGAATTCCACCGATACCGCAGATCCCACCTGCCAGAGCGTAAATGCGCATCTTCCAAAGATCGGTATTCACCCCCGATAGGCGCACCGCCTCTTCGTTTGATCCCAGCGCAAATGTGTATCTGCCCAGAACCGTGCGCCCCAGAATGTACGAAGCTGCAATGGCAACAAGGAAAAGGATCAGCACGCCATTGGGGATCGGCAATGCGGGAAAAACCTCTCCGATCAGCGACCCGCGCGAAATCTGGTCAAAGCCCGGCGTGTCGTTGAAGTAGATGGGCCGCGTGCCGGAAATCACCAGCGACAACCCTTTTAGGATCAGCATCATACCCAGCGTGGCAATGAAGGGCGGGATTTTCATCTTGGCGACAAAGGTGCCCGAGCACAGCCCGCAGAACGCACCCGCCGCAATCGCTGCCGTAACCCCCAACAACAGTGGCATTCCGAGATAGGTCAGCACGACACCGGCGATAACGGCACAGAACGTCATCAGAGTTCCCACGGAGAGGTCGATCCCGCCAGTTATGATGACCAGTGTTGCAGCAACCGCCAGCACCCCATTGACCGATGTCGCCTGCAAGATGGCGATCATGTTCGAAGTTTGCATGAAGTTCGGCGACGCGATTGAAAACCCGATCAGCAAGGCAATCAAGCTGGCGAAGGCCAGCAGCTTTTGATAGGCGCCGCTTTCCGAGAGCCCCGCCAGTGGGCTTTTCTTTTCGATTTCCGTTGCTGAGGTCATTACGCTGTTCCTGTTATCTGCATCGCCGCCGCCCGCTGTGTCGCCAGATGCATGATGTCTTCCTGAGTGGTGGCTTTGCCGCCCGGCAAAATGCCGGTCAGTCGGCCTTCGCACATCACGGCAATGCGATGGCTTAGGCGCATGATCTCGGGCAGTTCCGACGAAATCACGATGATCGTCTTGCCCTGCCCGGCCAGTTCTTCCAGCAGCTTGTAGATTTCAGATTTTGCGCCCACGTCGATACCGCGCGTGGGCTCATCGAAAATCAGGATATCGCAATCCCGCAGCAGCCATTTGGCAATGACAACTTTCTGCTGATTGCCGCCGGACAGCAGGCGTACCTCCTGCGTGTCCGAAGGCGTGCGAATGCCCAGCTGCGTGATGTAACCCTTGGCCGTCGTGCTGATTTCACCATCGTTCAGAACACCGACACGTCCGGTGAACATATCCATCGAAGCCAAGGCAACATTGTCACGAACGCTCATCCCTGTGGCGAGGCCGAAATGCTTGCGATCCTCGGAAAGATAGCCGATGCCCGCCTTGACGGCATCGGATGGTGTCCTGATCGAGACCACCTGCCCATGCACCCGGATTTCTCCGCTATCTTTGGGATCAGCCCCGAAGATTGCCCGCGCAACTTCGGTACGTCCGGCCCCCATCAGCCCGGCAAAGCCCAGGATCTCACCCTTCAGGACCGAAAAGCTGACATCGCGGATTTCGTGACCCCGACACAGCCCGGTCACTTCCAGCGAAACCTCGGCATCGCTCAGATCGGGGGGGGCCAGCGGCTCTTCCTTGACTTCGCGACCTACCATCATCGCGATAATCTGGCTGATCGGCGTTGCTGCCGCGTCAACGGTGCCAACGTATTCTCCGTCGCGCATCACCGTAACCCGGTCAGCAATCTGCTTCAGCTCATCCATTTTGTGGCTGATATAGACAATGCCCACGCCTTCAGCCTTCAGACGGCGGATGATCACGAACAGCTCGGCAATTTCAGCATCGTTCAGGGCCGCGGTCGGTTCATCCATGATCAGAACCCTGGACCGGTAAGAAAGAGCCTTGGCGATCTCGACCATCTGTTGTTTCGCAATGGTCAGACTGCCGACCTGCGCCTTGGGGTCGAGGTTTAGGTTCATGGACGCAAAGATCTCGGCCGTATGTGCATTCAACGCAGCATCGTTCAGTCGGCCAAACCGTTTACGAGGTTCGCGGCCGATAAAAATATTCTGTGCCACTGTCAGATCATTCATCAGGCTCAGTTCCTGATGGATGATGCCGATACCCAAAGCCTGCGCCTCGCGTGGCGTGGTTGGGTTTGCATCACGTCCTTCGATTTGCAATGTGCCACCGTCGCGCTGATAAATCCCCGAGAGGATTTTCATCAGCGTGCTTTTTCCCGCGCCGTTCTCGCCCATCAGCGCATGGACTTCACCGGGCACCAGATCGAACTGCACTGATTTCAGCGCATGGACTCCGGGAAAGTGTTTCTCGATCCCCGACATGTCGACCAGTTTTTTCATTTATCCTCCCAAACACCCCTCTCCCCAAGGGGTGGTGCCGCCTACATCACCGCGCCGATTTGCCAGGGCACAAATTCGACCCCACCAAAGCCAAGTTCTTCGCTTTTTGTTTGTTCACCCGATGCGACGCGGATCAGCATTTCGAACAGCTCTTCGCCTTTTGCCTCAATGCTCACACCGTCTGTGACGATATCCCCACAGTTCAGATCCATGTCTTCCGACATCCGGGCATACATTTCGGAATTGGTAGCCAGCTTGATGCAGGGTGTTGGTTGATATCCCGAAACCGAGCCCCGCCCGGTGGTGAACACGATCAGGTTCGCGCCTGACGCTACCTGCCCCGTGACCGAGCATGGATCAAAACCGGGGCTGTCCATGAAAACAAAGCCGGCCTTGTCGATTTTCTCGCCGAACTTGTAAACACCGCGCAAGGGCGCGGTGCCGCCCTTGGCGACGGCGCCAAGCGATTTCTCAAGAATGGTCGTCAACCCGCCGCGCTTGTTGCCCGGGCTTGGGTTGTTGTTCATCTCGCCGCCGTTGCGCTGTGTATACCCCTCCCACCAGCGAATGCGTTCGATCAGCTTTTCCCCGACCTCAACGGTCTCGGCCCGCCGGGTCAAAAGGTGTTCCGCGCCATAGATTTCCGAGGTTTCGGACAGGATCGTCGTACCGCCATGCCGCACCAACAGATCCGACGCATAACCCAAAGCAGGATTGGCGGTGATCCCGGAATACCCATCCGACCCGCCGCATTGCATTCCGACCGTTATCGCACTGATCGGCGCAGGTTTGCGTTCGGCCTTGTTCGCGAGGTCGGCAATCCCGCGCAGCTCGTTCAATCCACGTTCAATGGTACGGCGTGTGCCGCCCTCACTCTGAATGGTCATGTAACGCAGCACGCCATCAGGACGGATCGGACGACCGCCAACCAGATCGGCCACCTGCATCACCTCGCAGCCCAAACCGATCAACAGGATACCGGCGAAATTCGGGTGCTGGGCATATCCCGCCAGCGTTCGAAACAACGTGGCGTAGCCTTCATCTTTGCCCGACATGCCGCATCCAGTGCCATGAACGATCGGGACGATACCGTCCACATTCGGGTACGCGTCCAATAAGCCCCGTTTCTCGGCGGCTTCGGCGATGAACCGCGCCACGGAGCCAGAGCAATTCACCGTTGTCAAAATGCCGATGTAGTTGCGCGTGCCGACCTTGCCATCGGCGCGGTGGAAGCCCTGGAAGATACGGTCGCCTGAAATCTCGGGCAGCGGCGCGTTCGCGCTTGCATATGCGTAGTCCTGCTGATGCGCCCCCATACCCAGATTATGGACATGAACATGCTCGCCCGCGGCGATATCCGCTTTGGCCTGACCTATGATCTGTCCATAGCGGATCACATTTTCACCCGCCGCAATCGGGGCGGTGGCGATCTTGTGCCCGCGTGCGATGTCCGTGGGAAGCCGTATCGATATCCCATCCGGTTGCGCGTCGGCTTTCAGGTCGCGCAACGCGATGATCACGTTGTCATCCGGGTTCAGCCGGATTGTGTCACGGGCCGGGCCTCCCGGGGTTTTGATCTCTGAAACTGGGCGCATGGATTCCCCGCTTGTTCGCCACAGAGCTACGGGGATAATCCACTCTTGTCAACTAACATGTTAGTATGATAGTTCAGATTCATGAACCACCCATACGACATTGACGCCACCCGCCTGCCCGACATTTCAACATTTGAGGGGTCGCTCGCGCAGCGCGTTTACCAATCCATCAAACAGGCGATCCTGGCATTGGATTTCCCCCCCGGCGCTAACCTTCGCAAGGCGCCGATCTGCGCGCAGTTGGGTGTGTCCCGCGCACCTGTCGCGGACGCCATAACCAGGCTTGCCGCCGAAGGGCTGGTGGATGTGGTGCCGCAATCGGGTACACGCGTGTCCTATTTCTCGATGGATGAAATTCGCGAAGGGGCCTTTCTGCGAGAGGCCCTGGAGCTGGCAACAGTGGCCAAGGTAGCGCGTGACCTGACCGAAGATCAGCGCAAAAAGCTGAGCCGCAATGTGCGCCTGCAACAGTTGTTGATCGAAGATGAAGACATTGCCGGGTTCTATCACGCAGATGAGGAATTCCACGCCCTGTTGATGGCGTTCACCGGAATGTTGCGCCTGCCGGATGTGGCACAGACCGTGTCGTTACAGGTCAGCCGCGCGCGGATGTTGCTGTTGCCGACACCCGGCCGCATCGCGGAAACACTGGCCGAACACCGGGCGATATTCGACGCCATCAGCGCCCATGACGAACGTGCGGCACAAGACGCCATGCGCCATCACCTTGGGCAACTGATGCCTCGGATCGAACGGCTGCAACAGGAAAGACCGCAACTGTTCAATTTAAACCCCCAAAACACCCGAGAGGCAGGATGACCGTTTCGCAAACCGCCCTTCTGAACAACAGGACGTCCCGGCCTGTACCGCTGACCCGTATGGGGTTTGGCGGCGCGCCATTGGGCAATCTTTATCGCAAGGTCTCGGATGCTGATGCGCAGGCTGCGTTGCAATCCGCTTTTGACGCAGGCATCCGGTTCTTCGACACCGCGCCGCAATACGGGTTGGGGCGGTCCGAGTATCGCTTTGGCGAAGCGATCAGGCGGTTTGGGCGTGAGAACATTCAGCTATCAACCAAAATCGGTCGTCTGCTGTTGGATTGCGAACCACATGAGGTGACACCCGAAGCGTTTGTAGACGTACCACAGAAACGCATTGTGTTCGACTATACCTATGACGGCGTCATGCGGTCATATGAGGCAAGCCGGGACCGGATAGGTGTTGCCAATGCGGACATTCTTCTGGTGCATGACGTCTGCGCTTTCAGTCAGGGCAGTCAGGAAATGTCAGACGCCAAAGTGCGCGAGTTGTTCGATGGCGGCGGGTACAAGGCGCTGGTTGAACTGCGCGATGCAGGTGAGATCGCTGCGATTGGCGCCGGCGTGAATGAATGGCAGGTTTGCGAAAAACTGCTGGGTCTTGGCGATTTCGACGGGTTCCTGCTGGCAGGTCGGTATACGCTTTTGGAGCAGGAAGCTTTGGACAGTTTTCTGCCACTTTGCGAGAAACGCGATGTGGGCATCATTCTGGGCGGGCCGTATAACTCAGGTATCCTCGCCACCGGACCGGTGCCTGGGGCCAAGTATAACTATTCCGATGCGCCTGAGGATATTCTTGAACGGGTGCGCAGGATCGAAACTGTCTGTGCGGCCCATGACACACCGCTGATCGCAGCCGCGCTGCAATTTGTTCTGGGACACCCCGCCGTGAAAACGGTTGTTCCGGGCGCCGTCAATGCGGCCGAGGTTCAAGCCAATGTCGCCCTGCTGGAGCGGACTATCCCCGCCCAGCTTTGGTCAGACCTGCGTACCGAAGGCCTGATCCGGCCAGATGCCCCCTTGCCCAAGGAACCTGTCAATGCTGCGTAACCTCGACCCGCTGTTGTCTCCTGAGTTGCTGTACGCCTTGCGCGCCATGGGCCATGGCGATGACATCGTTATTGCGGACGCCAATTTCCCGGGCTCCAACCTTGGGCCTGACTGCATTCGTGCGGATGGTTCAACGGCAAGTGATCTGCTTGGCGCGGTGTTGTCTGTCATGCCGCTGGACACATTCGTACCCGACCCCGCGCTGACCATGCAGGTTGTCGGTGATCCCGAAGCCGTGCCCGAGGCCGTCGCAGATTTCCAAAAGATCATCGACGCGCAGGCTGACAACCCCGCGCAAATTCAGGGTCTGGACCGGTTCGACTTCTACCAACGCGCGGCATCCGCATTTGCCATCATTCAGACCGGCGAGCTCAGGCTGTACGGCAACATCATCCTGAAGAAAGGCGTGATTGCATGAAGATCGACGCCCATCAGCATTTTTGGGCGCTGGCACGTGGTGACTATGGGTGGCTGACACCGGATTTGGGCCAGATTTACCGGGACTTCGGGCCAGGTGATCTTGCGCCATTGTTGCAAGCACAGGGCATCGACGGGACAATTCTGGTTCAGGCAGCGTCGACCGTCGCCGAAACGAAGTACCTGTTGTCACTGGCGGACAAGACACCTTTTATCAAAGGTGTGGTTGGCTGGGTCGGTTTCGACGCCCCTGATGCGCGTGCACAAATCATCAGACTAGCCACTCATCCCGCTTTGGTTGGTCTGCGGCCAATGATTCAGGATATCGCTGATCCGAACTGGATGCTCGGCGCAGCCCTGAGACCTGCCTTTGAGGCCATCCAATCTAAAGATCTGACTTTCGATGCCCTCACCCTGCCCCGGCACCTGGGGCCGTTGCGTCGCCTTCTGACACAGCACCCGGACATGCGGGTTGTGATTGACCATGGCTCGAAACCTCTGATCCGGGACGGTGCATTTGACGGGTGGGCCGAAGACATGGCCGCCATCGCGCGGGACACCAACGCGTTCTGCAAACTGTCCGGTCTTGTCACCGAAGCTGCACCTGACTGGACGGTTCGGGACCTGTACCCCTATGTGGATCACCTACTGAACACGTTCGGACCATCGCGGTTGATCTGGGGCAGCGACTGGCCGGTCTGCACATTGGCCAGCAGCTATGAACGATGGGTAGATGCAACCGACGAACTGCTAAGCGCACTTTCCTCCAATGACCGTGCGGCCATCCTTGGAGGGAATGCGGCAAAGGCTTATCACATCAGGATTTGACGGTGCCGCACCGAACCCCAAACACGCACTGCTTTGCGCCCGCTGAACCTGCCCAATCTTTTCCCTGAGGCGCGAACAACAAGGCAGTTATCCCCAACACACCACCCGGCTTCGGGAAAATCATGAGGACCAGAATGACATCGCATCAGCCTTCTGACCGACTAAAAGGCAAAACCGCATTCATCAGCGCCGCTGGGCAGGGCATCGGACGTGCCACGGCCGAACTGTTCGCAGCCGAAGGCGCGCATGTCTTTGCAAGCGACATCAACGAAACCACTTTGGCCGGGCTTTCGGAGATCGACAGGATCTCTCCAATCCATCTCGACGTGACAGACGCGCATGCCGTAAAACGTGCCGTGGCTGAATTGCCACCGTTGGATATCCTGTTCAATTGCGCGGGTTACGTGGCAAACGGCACCATTCTTGAGTGCGAAGAGGACGACTGGGATTTCAGTTTCGATCTTAATGTGAAGGCCATGTATCGCCTGATCCGTCTGACCCTGCCCGCGATGTTAAGAAACGGCGGAGGATCGATCATTAATATGTCCTCGGTCGCCTCGTCGATGAAGGGCGTTCCAAACCGATTTGTATATTGCGCATCAAAGGCTGCCGTAATTGGCCTGACCAAGTCGATCGCCGCCGATTTCGTCACGCAGGGCATCCGGTGCAATGCTATCTGCCCCGGCACCGTTGACAGCCCCAGCCTGCACGAGCGTTTGCGGGCGACGGGCGACTACGAAAAGGCGATGACGGATTTCATCGCCCGCCAGCCGATGGGGCGCATTGGGACCGCGGACGAGATTGCCGAACTGGCGCTCTACCTTGCGAGTGACAGCAGCGCATTTACCACAGGTCAGCCCTTTGCCATTGATGGCGGATGGGCGATTTAATCTGAAAGGGATCACAATATGAAACTACTGCGGTTTGGCGCCTTGGGTGCAGAAAAGCCTGGGCTACTGCACGACGATGGCACAATTCGCGACCTGTCAGGCGTCATCGACGATATATCGGGTGATGTTCTGAGCGACGAAGGTTTGGCGCGACTGCGCACGCTGGATGCACAGGATTTGCCGAAGGTTGAAGGCAACACCCGTTTAGGGGCGTGTGTCGGCCATGTGGGCAAATTCATTTGCATCGGCCTGAACTATGCCGACCACGCGGCAGAAAGCGGTATGGAGTTGCCGCAGGAACCTGTGATCTTTTTCAAGGCGACATCGGCCATTGTCGGGCCGAATGACACGGTAGAAATCCCGCGCGGGTCCGTCAAGACCGACTGGGAGGTCGAGTTGGGCGTGGTGATCGGCAAGGAAGCGAAATACATCTCCGAGGCCGAAGCGATGGATCACGTCGCGGGCTATTGTGTGGTCAATGACCTGTCAGAACGTGATTTTCAGCTTCACCGCTCGGGGCAGTGGGTCAAGGGCAAGTCGGCAGACACATTCGGCCCCATCGGTCCATGGCTGGTGACGCGGGACGAGGTTGCAGACCCTCAGAATCTGCCGATGTATCTTGAGGTCAACGGCCACCGTTATCAGGACGGCTCGACCCGGACGATGCACTTCGGGGTGGCAACTGTGATCTCACACCTGTCGCAATTCATGTCCCTGCAACCGGGCGATGTGATCTCGACCGGAACTCCGCCGGGTGTGGGCATGGGGCAAAACCCGCAAGTCTATCTGAAACCCGGCGACACGATGGAATTGGGCATCGAAGGCCTGGGTGTTCAAAAACAGAATGTGATCGCGGGATAATCGGGCACTATCAGATGTCTGCCCGAACACAATATCAGGCGAGGTTTCCCTCGCCTGACGATTTTTGACTTAGGCTACCAGATCGAACCGGTCGTTGGTCATGACCTTTGTCCAGGCCGCCACGAAGTCCCGCACGAACTTCTGGGCATTATCGTCCTGGGCATAGACCTCGGCGTAGCCACGCAGGATCGAGTTCGAGCCGAAGACCAGATCCGCGCTGGTAGCGGTGAACCTGACCTCGCCCGAGGCGCGATCACGCAGCTCATATGTGCCGCCGTCAACCGGGTGCCAGCTGAGCGACATATCCGTCAGGTTGACGAAGAAGTCGGTGGTCAACTGACCCACGCGATCCGTGAAGACCCCATGCGCCGAGCCGCCATGATTGGCGCCCAGCACACGCAGGCCACCCACCAGAACCGTCATTTCGGCTGCGGTCAGACCCAGCAGTTGCGCGCGGTCCAGCATCATCGCCTCGGGTGATACCGCGTATTCCTTCAGCTGCCAGTTTCTGAACCCGTCCGCCAGCGGCTCCAGCACCGAGAAGCTGTCGGCATCGGTCTGCTCATCCGTTGCGTCGCCGCGACCAGCCGAGAACGGAACCGTCACGTCAAAGCCTGCGGCTTTGATCGACTGTTCCAGACCAACGTTACCCGCCAGAACGATCACGTCGGCGATCGAGGCCCCGGTTTCCGCTGCAATCGGCTCCAGCACGCCCAGCACTTTTGCCAGACGTTCGGGCTCGTTCCCTGCCCAGTCTTTCTGCGGTGCCAGACGGATACGCGCACCATTTGCTCCGCCGCGTTTGTCCGAGCCACGGAAGGTACGGGCACTGTCCCACGCGGTGGTGATCATCTCGACCGCGGTCAGACCACTGTCGGCGATCTTTGCTTTGACGGCATCGACGTCATACCCGGTCGAACCGACAGGGATCGGGTCCTGCCAGATCAGCTCTTCTGACGGGACGTCTGGGCCATAGTAGTTGACACGTGGCCCCATATCGCGGTGGGTCAGCTTGAACCACGCGCGGGCAAAAGTGTCAGCAAAGTAATCCGGGTCAGCCATGAACTTCTGACAGATCGCGTTGTAAATAGGATCGATCTTCATTGCCATGTCCGCATCGGTCATGACCGGCATACGCCGAACCGAAGGGTCGGTCGGGTCGACCGGCTTTTCCTCTTCCGGCATGTCGATGGGCTGCCACTGTTGTGCACCCGCGGGCGATTTACCCAATTCCCACTCATAGCCGAACAGGTAATCGAAAAAGCCCATATCGAATTTGGTCGGGTTTTTCGTCCACGCACCCTCGATACCAGACGTGAACGCGTTGGTTGCCTTGCCGTTTTGATCGGGGTTGTCCCATCCCAGACCCTGAGCGGAAACCGGGCAGGCTTCGGGTTCGGCGCCGATATGATCACCCGCCATCGCGCCATGCGCTTTGCCGACCGTGTGACCACCACAGGTCAACGCGGCGGTCTCTTCGTCATTCATCGCCATGCGGGCAAAGGTTTCACGGATGTGCAGCGCAGTTCTTGCTGGATCCGGGTTGCCGTTCACACCTTCTGGGTTCACATAGATCAGGCCCATATGCACCGCACCCAGCGGGTTTTCCAGCGTTCCGGGAGTTTCCAGATCGCCATAGCGGTTCTCGGACGGGGCCAGCCACTGGTTTTCCGACCCCCAATAGACGTCTTTTTCCGGGCCCCAGATATCTTCGCGGCCAAAGCCAAAGCCAAAGGTCTTCAGACCCATGGATTCGTAGGCAACCGTTCCCGACAAAACAATCAGGTCTGCCCAGGACAGCGCGTTGCCGTATTTCTTTTTCACCGGCCAGAGCAGACGGCGCGCTTTATCAAGGCTGGCATTGTCCGGCCAAGAGTTCAGCGGTGCAAAACGGATGTTGCCCGAACCTGCGCCGCCGCGACCATCCCCCAGGCGGTACGACCCGGCAGAGTGCCACGCCAGTCGGATCATCAGGCCGCCATAGTGGCCCCAATCGGCTGGCCACCAGTCCTGACTGTCGGTCAGCAACGCTTCGACGTCAGCACGAACAGCATTGAAATCCAGCCCTTTGACCGCTTCGCGGTGGTTGTAATCCGCGTCCATCGGGTTGGTGCGGGTGTCGTGCTGGCTCAGAATGTCCAGGTTCAGCGCATCCGGCCACCATTTGGTGACAGAGTTGCCTGTGCCCGTGTTCCCGCCATGCAAGACTGGGCAGCCGCCGGATTGATGATTGTGGGGATTGCCGTCCATTGTAAATCTCCTGAGTATTTACTGAGGGGTTCAGATGTCTTGACTCGTATCCCACAGTTTCGATAATTGGAAATTTGTAATTACTATCATTGTGATTAGTTTTTTCTATGAAGTCACTCACGCTTAAACACCTGCGCTACTTTGAAGCGCTTGCCACCTACCGCCATTTTGGCAAAGCCGCGGCGGCCAGCGCGATTTCGCAACCCGCGCTTTCCATACAAATCAAAGAGCTGGAGGCCATCATGGGTGGCCCCTTGGTCGAACGCGCAGCGCGCGAGACGCGCCTGACCGCGCTTGGCGAAGATGTCCTAAAACATGGCCGCGAAATCCTGACGCGGGTCGAAGATTTGGGGAATCTTGTGCAATCTTCCGCTGGTCCCTTGTCGGGTCGCATCAGAATCGGGGTCATCCCCACGGTCGCGCCTTACTTGCTGCCATCAATCATCAAGGCACTGTCGCAACGATTCCCACAGCTGACGATCGAGCCCAAAGAGACCATCACCCAAACCCTGATCGGCGAAATTTTGGACTCAAGACTGGATTTTGCCGTTGTCGCTTTGCCAGTATCGGAGCCCAGCCTTCGGGAATTTTCGTTGTTTAACGAAGACTTTCTGCTGGTTCGCCCGGCGCGGGACGCCGGGTTGCCAATGCCAAGTTCGTCACAGCTCAGAACGATGCGGCTGTTGTTGCTGGAAGAAGGGCATTGTTTCAGAGATCAGGCGCTTTCCTTCTGTTCGATCCGCAATATCGAACCGCAGCACATTATGGAGGGCAGTTCTCTGTCCACACTGGTACAGATGGTCGGGGCGGGCATCGGTGTGACGCTGATACCGGAAATGGCCGTGGGGCTGGAAACCCGGTCTGCCGACGTGTCCATCGCCCGCTTTCAGGACACCCCACCAACCCGAACCATCGGCCTGATCTGGCGAAAGACCAACCCGCTGGGCGAAAACCTTCTGAAAATCGGTGCAATTATTCGCAAAACCGCAGAAGAAAACGCGGGAGGCATGGGGCAAATGAAACCGGAACCAAACGCCTGATCATAACCCGCATTAATGCTATGCGCGGCAATTACCCGGAAAACACATCATAAGCCTTCAGCGCTTTGGCGCTGTAAGCATAAGACGGCCCGCCGCCCATATAGGTCGCCATCGCCAAGGCCTCGCACATCTCGTCTCGGGTTGCACCCAGCCGGACAAGGGAACGCACGTGAAACCCTATGCAACTGTCGCAGCGGGTCGCAATGGCGATGCCAAGGGCCATGAATTCCTTGGTTTTCTCACTTAGTGCGCCATTGGTCTTGGCGGCCTTGCCCATGATGCCAAAGCCGCGCACGGTTTCGGGCACTTCCTTTGAAAAAGTTCCGATATTGGCCTCGGTCTCGGCCATGAAAGCTTTCCAGTCCATATCCATTCTCCTTATCCGCGCTCGTCCGCGCCCATGCGACGCTCCAGCCAGCGCACACCCGTACTGATGATCAGAACCAGGATCAGGTATTCAAAGATCAACAGGGTATAGATTTCCAACGGGCGGTATTCGGTAACCACCAGCTCATTCGCGCGGCGGGTCAGTTCCTGCATCCCGATGACGCTGGCGAATGCACTCATCTTGACGATGTAGATGAACTGGTTTGCCAAGGGCGGCAGAATGCGCCGGATTGCCTGCGGCAGGATCACGTAGCGCATGGTCTGCACATAGTTCAGCCCGATGGTCTGCGCCGCTTCGCTTTGACCGCGCGCAATGGATTGAATGCCTGCGCGGTAAATTTCCGCAGTGAAGGCGCTGTCGGAAATCGCCAGGGTGATGATTGCACCCCAGAACGGGTCAATTGGTACGTTCATGCCCATCGACTTGAACACGATGGGCAAGCCGTAAAAGACCCAAAACAGCATCGGCAGCAAGGGAATGGCCCGAATGAATTCAACGTAAACACGGTTGACCAGCCGCCAGCCACGTTTTTCGGACAATCCCGGCAGGGCCACCAGCAATCCGATGACGATCGACAGCACGGCGGCGATCAGTGAAATCTGAATCGTTGAACCCATCCCCGAGATCAGGAATTTCACATTGATCCACCCCGATGCTGTAGTCGGGTCGATCACATACCAGCCCCAGGTCTGGGATGAAGAACAGCCTGCCAGCAGCAAAGGTACGACTAGTAGAAGTTTTTTCATCTGCCCCTCTCAGTGCTGCAGAATCTGAGACAGGAATTTGCGACAGCGGTCTGACTGAGGGTTGGTAAAGAAATGCTCCGGCTTGCCTTCTTCGACAATCTCACCGGCATCCATGAAGACCATCTTGTCGGCAACTTTGCGGGCAAATCCCATTTCGTGGGTCACAACCACCATGGTCATGCCCTCATTTGCCAGTTCAACCATAACTTCCAACACTTCCGAGATCATCTCGGGGTCCAGAGCCGACGTGGGTTCATCGAACAACAGCGCGCGCGGTTCCATGCACAAGGATCGTGCAATCGCTACGCGTTGCTGCTGGCCACCAGACAACTGCATGGGCTTTTTGTCCGCCTGATCGGGGATATGTACCCGATCCAGATAATGGCGCGCTTTTTCCTCCGCGTCCTTCCGGCTCAGGCCGCGCGCTTTGATCGGACCCAAAGTCAGGTTTTCCAAAACGGTCAAATGCGGAAACAGATTGAATTGCTGGAACACCATTCCGACATCGGACCGTATGGTTGCCGTAGACTTGGCGTCATCCGACAGCTCAACCCCATCTATCCGAATGATACCTTTCTGGTGTTTTTCCAACCGGTTGATACACCGAACGACCGTGGATTTGCCTGACCCCGAAGGCCCGCAAATCACCACCTTTTCGCCGCTGCTGACCGTCAGGTTGATGTCCTTGAGAACGTGAAATGTGTCATACCACTTATTCACGCCCACAAGCTCGATTGCGGCGCCTGCCATAAGCTGAACTGCCCCCGTTTTTGCCCCATAGTAATATTTTCTTGAGGTTATCTTTCCCTTTGGACTGAAATCAATGAGGATTGCAATCACAAGGTCGTAACGCCACCAACGGGAGATACCTATGAGCGTTTTTTGGAAAGCCGCGGCGGTTGCCGTGTTGGGGCTTGTATTGTCCGGTTCCGCACAGGCGCAATCTGCGCTGAACGAGGTGCTGGATTCCGGCGTTCTCAAGGTTGGGACCACAGGTGACTGGAACCCGATGACACTGCGCGACCCGGCAACCAACAGCTACAAAGGATACGACATCGACATCATGAATGCATTGGCCGCCGATCTTGGAGTTGAGGTCGAATTTGTCCCCACCGACTGGAAAACACTGGTGAATGGTGTGGTCGCGGGCAAGTACCACCTGACCGGGTCGGCATCGATTTCGCCACCGCGCATGAAAGTTGCGGGTTTTTCGGACAGCTATATTTCGGTCGAACTTTTTCCCTACACCACCAAGGACAAGGCTGACAAATTCGACGGGTATGACTCGATCAACCAGACCGGTGTGAAAGTCGCGACGACTTTGGGCACCACATTCGAAAAACGGGTCCGCGAGTGGTTCCCGAACGCCGAGATCAAGGTGGTTGAGGCCCCGGCCCGCGGGTATCAGGAAGTAATCGCCGGTCGTGCTGATGTATTCATAACGTCGAACATCGAGGGCTCGACCCTAGAGGAGAAGTTTCCTGTTATCCGCGTGAAAAACGCCGGTCCACGGTCACCTTCGCCGATTGCGATGATCCTGCCACAAGGCGACCAGATCTGGATAAATTATGTAAACAACTGGATCGAAGTGAAAAAAGCGGAAGGCTTTTTTGAAGCAAACCGCGAGAAATGGGGGCTCTGACGCCTTCAAGGACGTGCGGATTTTCTAACGCCCGGTCCTATGGCCCGGGCGTTTTCGCTGGCCATCTGGTTTTTCAGAAAAGAGGATGCAGACACGCGACCTGATGAATTTCATCATCCAGTTCAGGCAATGTTTGCCTGCACTGTTCAGTCGCGAGCCAGCATCGTTGCGCAAAAGCGCACCCTTTCGGGATGTTCATGGGTGACGGCAACTCGCCTTCCAGCTTGATCCGCTCTTTCCGGGCATCCGGGTCGGCACGGGGCGTCGTGGAGAGCAACGCCTTGGAGTACGGATGTCGGGGTGCCGCGAACAGCTGCTCTTTCGGACCTTTTTCGACCGCGCGCCCCAGATACATGACAATCACGTCGTCAGCGAAATGCCGGACAACCGACAAGTCATGTGAAATGAACAGGTAGGCCAAGTTCAGCCGTTCCTGAAGATCGACCAGCAAGTTCAGGATCTGCGATTGAATCGACACATCCAGTGCCGAGACAGGTTCATCCAGAACCAGCACCTTGGGGTCCAGCATAAGCGCCCGCGCAATGGCGATCCGCTGGCGCTGCCCACCCGAGAACATATGCGGATAGCGGTCATAATGTTCCGGGCGCAGGCCTACCATCTCGATCATCTTGCGTGCCTGCATTTCACGGTCGGCGGCCGTCATCTGTGGCCGGTTGATGATCAACGGTTCTTGCAGGATCTGGCCGATGCGCTGACGCGGATTCAACGAGCTATATGGGTCTTGAAAAACGATCTGCACCGTCTCTCGCATCTTGCTCCATTGCGAAGGGGTGATGTCGACCCCGTTGATCGTCAGACTGCCCGAGGTTGGTTCTTCGATCATTGTGATCAGTCTGGCCAGCGTAGACTTTCCACAGCCTGACTCTCCGACAATGGCCAGTGTTTTTCCCGGTTGCAGGTCGAAATCCACCCCCGACAGCGCCTTTACGGTTGCAGGTTTGGACAACAACCCGCCCTTGACCGTGTAATACCGGGCCAGGGCGTTGGCCTGAACGATAGGTGTGGTCATACCAGCTCTCCGGCGGCAATCTTTTCAACATGGTGACAGCGCGCCTTGCCATATCCCTCGGCATGAGGGGTCGGCGGGGTTTGGGCGCAGGTCGCATCGGCAAAGCGGCACCGTGGGCTGAAAAGGCATCCTTTTGGCCTGTCGAATTGCCCCGGAACAACACCTGGTATCGTCGGAAGAATCTTGGACGTCGCCCGTTCCGGCAAAGCACTTAGCAGGGCCGTGGTGTAGGGATGGCGGGGAGTTCGGAACAAATCCCTGACAGGCTGTTCTTCAACCTTTTGCCCGGCATATTGCACCTGAACCCGCTCGGCGGTTTCCGCAACGACGCCCATGTCATGGGTGATCAGAACAAGGCCCATGTCATGCTCATCACGCAACCGGATCAGCAGATCCAGAATCTGCGCCTGAATGGTCACGTCCAGTGCCGTGGTCGGTTCATCCGCGATCAGCAGCTTGGGCTTGCAGGCAATGGCCATCGCGATCACAACCCGTTGGTTCATGCCCCCTGACATCTGATGCGGAAAGGTATTCAGACGGCTTTCAGGCGCGGGAATGCCAACCTGATCGAACAATTCGACCGCACGCTCATGACGCTCTTTTCGGTTCAGGCCCAGGTGGATGCGCAATGCCTCTTTGATCTGGAACCCGACAGTAAAACAGGGGTTCAACGAGGACATCGGTTCCTGAAAGATCATCGCCATGTCCTTGCCAATGATTTTGCGCCGTTCGCGGGCCGAGATACCGGACAGGTCACGGCCCTCAAAGCTCATCTCATCGGCGGTGATCGTGGCGGTCCAGGGCAGCAGGCCCATCAGTGCCAGCATCGACACGGACTTGCCTGAACCGCTTTCGCCAACGATGGCCAGCAATTCGCCTTTGTCGACCGACAGATCGACACCGTCCACGGCGCGGAAACTGCCCGAAGATGTGGCGAACTCGACAGTCAGATTACGGATCTGCAAAAGGCTCATGCGATCAGCTCCGCTTCAGTTTCGGGTCCAGCGCGTCGCGCAACCCGTCGCCCATCAGGTTGATGGCAAGTACGGTGACCAGGATTGCGAGACCGGGGAAGGTGACAACCCACCATGCGCGCAGGATGAACTCGCGCGCTTCAGCCAGCATGGTGCCCCATTCCGGCGTGGGGGGCTGCGCGCCCATGCCCAGAAACCCAAGGGCCGCCGCGTCCAGAATAGCAGTCGAAAAAGACAGGGCCGCCTGCACGATGATCGGTGCCAGGCAATTGGGCAATACCGTGATGAACATCAGCCTCGACTTGCCAGCACCGGCCACACGGGCCGAGGTCACATAGTCTTTCTGCCGTTCCGCCAGAACCGAAGCGCGGGTCAGGCGCACGTAATGCGGCTGAAACACGATGGCGATGGCGATCATCGCGTTGGTCAGTGATGGGCCCAGAATAGCGACCAGAACAAGGGCAAGCAGCAGAGACGGGAAAGCCAGGACGATGTCCATCACCCGCATAATCAACGTATCAACCCATTTGGGCGCAAAACCCGACAGAAGGCCGACCATTACGCCGCCCGTTACGGCAACACAGACCACAACGATCCCCACAAAGAAGGAATAGCGTGAACCCATGATCAGCCGCGACAGCATATCCCTGCCCAATGGATCGGTGCCCAACGGGAAGGCCCAGCTTCCGCCTTCCTGCCAGGCAGGGGGTTGCAGGATATGGTCCCGGAACTGTTCGGTCGGATCATAGGGGGCCAACAAAGGGGCAAAGGCCGCACAGAACACAAAGGCGGCAAAAACCCACAACCCGATCACGGCACCGCGGTTTTCGCTGAAATAGTACCAGAACTCTCGCAGTGCGCTGGGACGATTTTCGGCCATTGGTTGGTTCGACGAAAGCTCGGTCATCATCGTCTCCGGATTTTGGGGTTGATGATGCCGTACAAAACATCGACCAGCAGGTTCACCAGCATCACGATCACCGCGATCATCAGCAAACCCCCTTGCACCACCGGGTAATCCCTGCGGAAAATACTGTCGACCATCCACTTGCCGATGCCCGGCCAGCTGAAGATGGTTTCAGTAAGAATTGCCCCCGCCAGCAACGTACCAACCGACAACCCGATCACCGTGACAACCGGTATCAGCGCGTTACGTAGCGCATGCAGCCCGTTTACCCGGGTCGGCGACAACCCTTTGGCACGTGCGGTGCGGATGTAATCCTCGCCCAGAACCTCCAGCATCGCCGACCGGGTCTGACGCGCGATCACTGCCAGCGGAATAGTACCCAGCACAATCGTCGGAAGGATCAGATGACGAACGGCCGACCCGAATGCGCCTTCCTGCCCGGACAAAAGACTGTCGATTAGCATAAAGCCAGTGACACTTGGGAAGTAATAAAGCAGGTCGATCCGGCCGGACACCGGTGTCCAGCCAAGATTGCCCGAAAACACGATAATCAGCAGCAGCGCCCACCAGAAGATGGGCATCGAATATCCGACCAATGCCGAAGACATCAGTGCCCTGTCAAAAAACTTCCCCCGGTTTACCGCCGCAATCACACCGGCAGGCAGACCCAATGCGATGGCGAAGATCATGGCGCAGAGCGAAAGTTCCATTGTCGCGGGGAACAGCGAAAAGAACTCCTCCCAGACCGGTTTTTTGGTGACAAAGCTTTCGCCAAGATCACCCTGCAATACCCCGGCAAGGTATTCCCAGTATTGCTGCAACACCGGTTTGTCGAAACCCAGCTTTTCTACCATTTCCTGATAGCGTTCTTCAGTCATGCCACGCTCGCCGGCCATGACGATGATCGGATCACCCGGCAGCACCCGGATGAACATGAATGAGATCAACGTCACGCCCAGAAAAGTCGGGACGAACAGGCCAATGCGGGTGAGTAAGTAACCAAACATCAGCGACCTATGATTGTAAGCTCTTTGGGGAAATGGGTCAGCGACCGGCAACCATCCACAGTGACAAGCACGTCATCTTCAATGCGAACGCCAAAACTTTCGAGCGCGTAGAGACCTGGTTCATTCGTCCAGACCATGCCCGGCAGAATTTTCTGGTGGTTTCCGCGCATGATATAAGGTGCCTCGTGCACATCCCGGCCAAGCCCGTGACCCGTTTTGGTACGTATACGATCCGCAAATGGCGAGGCCTCGAGCACGCTTATGACCGCATCGTCGATGTCATGGGCCGTTGCACCCGGGCGGCAAGCTTCGAACCCGGCTTTGTTGGCGCGCAGAACGGTATCGTAGACTTCCCTACCCTCGTCCGACACGTCTTGAACAAAGAAGGTTCGCGTGATGTCAGCAGCAAAACCATCTTTGCAGGCGCCGAAATCGAACAGTAACGCGTCGCCTGCCCTGATCTGGTAGTCGCTGCGCGCTTTCCCATGTGGCCGTGCAGAATTGTCGGCAGCCGCCACGATGGGCGAAAACGCCAGAGACTCGGCTCCTTCTGCAAACAGCGCCTGTATCAGGGCCTGCTCGACCTGTTTTTCAGTCTGACCGACGCGCACATCTGCAATCACACGACCCAGAGCACGTTCCGAGATATCGATGGCCGCCTGTATCGCAGCAATGTCTTCATCGGTTTTGATAATGCGCAGGCCCGAGATTTCGCGTTCACCGTCAACGATCCGCAAGTCCGGCATAGCACGTGTAAAAGCCGCAGAGACAAAAACCCGCATCACCTGACCTTCCACCGCAAGAGAGCGGATCGGCATATGTGCGGCCAAAGCAGTAAACGCATCATCATAACCGGTCTGATCGCGCCAATCGAAAACAGCGCCCTCGAACCCTACAAGATCCCATGACGCCAGTTCCAGATTGGGCACAATCGCTGCGGCCTGTCCCTCAGCCGGGACAATAACCACGAAAGGCCGCTCGTGGCTCATGAAAGCTTTTCCCAAAGCGCGGGTGAAGTTCGGGCCAGGCACAAGAGCTACTGCGTCGACTGACAGGTCCCGTGCCAGTTGACGATATTCGGACAGATCCGGCATTCAGGCCGACCTCCTCAATAAGAAAGCCGGAGCCGCCAAACAGGCGGCTCCGGTGAGTGAGTGGTGGCTTACTCGACGCTCACACCATAGAAGATGTGGCCGCCCAGCGGGTGCACTTTGTAGCCTTGCACCTTGTTGCTCATCGGCATGAATACAACCGAGTGAGCAATGGTTGCCCATGGGGCCTGCTCTTTGAACACGACCTGCGCTTCTTCATACAGCTTGGTCCGCTCGGCCTGATCGGTGCTTTGCTTGGCTTTCAGGATCAGATCCTCGAACGGCTGGTGGCACCATTGTGCACGGTTAGATGCTTCGACCCCGTCACAGCCCAGCAGAACGGCCAGGAAGTTGTCCGGATCGCCGTTATCCCCGGTCCAGCCCAGCAAAACAGCACCATCGCGGTTCAGTTCTTTCGAGCGTGACAGGTATTCGCCCCATTCGTATGAGACGATTTCGACGCCCACACCAACCTTGGCAAAATCCGCCTGGATCAGCTCGGCCATGCGGCGGGCATTGGGGTTATAGGGGCGCTGAACAGGCATCGCCCAGATCTTCATCGACAAGTCCGAGACACCTTCGGCATCAAGCATGGCCTTGGCCGCTTCGGGATCATAGGCATCGTCCACAATAGCGTCGTTATAGCCCCACATGGTTGGCGGGATCGGGTTCTTGGCAGCCTGGCCCGAGCCCTGGAAAACCACGTCGATGATCGCCTGTTTGTCGATCGCCATGTTCAACGCTTTGCGAACCTTGGGGTTGTCGAACGGCGCCATCGTGGTGTTGTAAGCCAGATACCCGACGTTCAGCCCTTCCTGCTCCATCATGTTGATGTCTGCATCATCCTTCATCGCCTGAATGTCAGCCGGGTTCGGGTAAGGCATCACATGGCATTCGCCAGCCTTCAGCTTCTGGTAGCGAACAGACGCGTCCGGCGTAATGGCAAAGATCAGGTTTTCGACCTGCGCCGGTTCCTTCCAGTAGTCGCCATTGGCCGCATAGCGGATCACCGCGTCTTTCTGGTAGGCCACGAACGAGAAAGGCCCGGTCCCGATGGGCGCGGTATTCAGTTTTTCAGGCGTTCCGGCAGCCATCATAGCATCGCCATATTCGGCTGACATGATCGATGCAAAATCCATCGCCATGTTCGCAACAAAGGGTGCCTCTGGCTTGGACAGGGTGAACTTCACCGTGTAGTCATCAATCTTTTCGATAGAAGAGACCAGATCCGGCATCCCCATACCCTGGAAGTATTCCCACGTGCCGCCAGACACTTGGTTATAGGGGTGGTTCTCGTCCTTTTGGCGCATGAAGGAAAAGATTACGTCATCAGCGTTGAAGTCGCGGGTCGGGGTGAATTCGTCATTCGAATGGAATTTGACACCCTGGCGCAGCTTGAACGTGTATTCCAGGCCATCATCACTGGCCTCGACACTTTCAGCCAGACCGGGGATCACATTGGTTGTACCGGTTTCGAATTCAAGCAACCGGTTGTAAATAGGATGCGACGAGGCATCAAAGGTAGTTCCTGCGGTAAACAGTGCAGGGTCAAACCCCTCGGGTGAACCTTCGGAACAATACACCAGGGTATTTGCCTGTGCCACGGCACCCGACAGGGCTATTGCCGTGGTTGCGGCCAGAAGATTGAGTTTCATGATTTTCTCCCAGAAATGGACTTGGCAAGACAATCGCAGGGCTCTTTGTCGTCAGAGCGTTCAGTGACAATACAGGTCGTTGCGATATCCCTGACAAATGTATCCAAAATACAAAACCTGTTGTCAACCGGCTCTGTCACTGACTTTCGTGAAAGATGCCTGTTGCCAGGGTGTGTCTTGAACCTGAAAGCGCCCTGCCCCAAGGAAATCACGAAGGGCAACACTTACATTCCACTGGGCCCGGCAGTTTGGCCACAGATATTGACTGTCATTGACCCGAAGTCATTCAGGTAAGAAAGGATATCTAACTTTGACTGTTAGCTGATGAAGCATCCTTGCGCATATCGCGAATGCAATCGTAGCCCAGCCAGAATAAGACTGTCAGTGCTACCAGAAATACGTAGGGAAGCAGCGAGATATGCATAACCAACACGCCATAGAACATGGCGGCGTACGCAGCGATTTGGACTATCACCAACAAACCCCACGCAACCATTCCCCAAAGATTGCGCGCTTTCCTCTGACCGGCCGAGTTGCGCAGGCTTTGACACTCTGCCTCGTTCACCACAGGGGACGCGGCACGCGTTGAATTGAGAATGCCGTTGGTGTCGAGCGCGCTGGATCGACATGCATCGAAACAAGGGGCCGCCTCTCGACAGGTGGGCGCAGTGTGTAGCATTGATTGAGTCCTTGGACATCTGGGGTTTGGCAGCGAGCCTTCACTGTGCCCCAAGACACCGACCCTCTGCACCATGCCGCGCGCGAGATCAGGTGCCACCGTTGCCGTCTTGCAATCATATCCAGCGGAGAAATGCCGATCCTCGCTCAGGCGCAGCATAAAACCGCACAAATAGTCGATTGGCCCGCGAAAACCGCGATCAGATGAGGTCTGAAGAACTTTCTCATGACCCTCGGTGGCTCATGACTTTTGGCGCGGTTTCGGAAGCGCACTAACCACCGAACAGGGACTTCGCATGCTTCCAGCGCTCTATTCTACTGCGTCCTTCGATGCTGAGGGCGAATACCCTGTACGCGTACCATGATCTCCTCGTTAGATAACCCATTAACTTCTAATAGGGGTTTCGGTTCAGGTATCGCTTACAAGTTCATTTGTGTACAAATTGGAAAGATTGCGCTCAAGTACATGTCATATCCAGCCTCCGAGGATGCCATGCCGATTGAACACGCCCCCTTCAGCCAAGCGGAATATGACCGCAGGATCGCCAAGACCCGAAGCGCTATGGAAAAAGCGGGGCTAGAGCTACTGTTTGTCACCGACCCTTCGAACCAGGCTTGGCTGACTGGCTATGATGGTTGGTCCTTTTACGTGCATCAGGGCGTATTGCTCGGCATGGAAGGTGAGCCGATTTGGTGGGGACGCCAGATGGATGCATTGGGTGGGTTGCGCACATGCTGGATGTCCAAGGACAACATTCGCGGCTATGCAGACCACTACGTTCAATCAACCATACGCCATCCCATGCAGGATCTGGCTGGCCACATTCGCGCGCTTGGGCTGAGCACCGCCCGCTTCGGCGTTGAGATGGAGAACTATTACTATTCCGCAAAGGCACACGAGGTTTTGGGCAAGGAATTGCCCGAAGCGACGCTGGTGGATGCGACGGCACTTGTAAACTGGCAGCGTCTGATCAAATCGGAAGAAGAAATTGTCTTTATTCGCAAGGCGGCCCGGATCTCCGAAAAAGTAATCCAAACGGCCATTGATCGCGCCGCAGTGGGCGTGCGCAAGAACAACCTTGTCGCAGATATCTTTCACGCCGGGATTACCGGGGTTGAGGATGATTGGGGGGATTACCCGGCTATTGTCCCTTTGACACCCTCAGGGCTGGATGCCACTGCCGCGCACCTGACATGGAATGGCGCACCGATGAAGAAGGGTGAAGCAACATTTTTCGAACTGTCCGGCTGCTATCGGCGCTATCACGCTCCGCTTTGCCGCACGGTATTTCTTGGCACTCCGCCGCCAGAAATGCGGGACGCGGAACGCGCACAGATCGAAGGGATAGCGGCGGGTCTGGAGGCTGCCCGGGCTGGCAAACGGACCAGCGACATTGCAAACGCTTTTCTTAAGGTTCTTGCACGTCACGGACTCGAACGGGAGGGGCGCATGGGATACCCTATCGGTCTGAGCTATCCGCCAGATTGGGGCGAACGGACAGCGTCGATCCGTGCCGAAGACGAGACCATTCTGCAGCCGGGCATGGTTTTCCATTTCATGCCTGCGCTATGGATGGACAGCTGGGGGCTTGAGACCACGGAAACCATTCTTATCACTGAAAACGGCCCCGCCGAAGCCCTGTGCAATATCGAGCGAAAGCTCTTTGTGAAAGACTAAGCCTTGAGCACCCTCGAAGACGCCAAGACCCTGCTGGGCGAACTGATCAGCTTCCCCACGGTTTCGTCAGACAGCAACCTGGACATGATCAAACACCTCGCGGACCGGTTGAGCGATTGCGGTGCAGAGGTTGAAATATGGCATGATGAAACCGGCACCAAAGCCAATCTTTTTGCCACATTGGGCCCAAAGCGCGACGGTGGTATCGTTCTGTCAGGCCATTCCGATGTAGTGCCTGTCGCCGATCAGGACTGGTCCTCGGACCCGTTCGTGATGGAGGAGCGGGACGGCAAGTGGTTTGGACGCGGAACCTGCGATATGAAAGGGTTTATAGCGGCGGCAGTCGTCATGGCCCCGTATTACGCAAAGCTGGACCTTCAGCGCCCGGTGCATTTTGCCTTTACCTATGATGAAGAAATCGGCTGTTTTGGCGCGCAGGCTTTGGCCAAAACCCTGCGGGAGAAAGCGATCAAACCCGCTGTGGTCATCATCGGCGAGCCCACCTCGATGCGCATCATCGAAGGCCACAAGGGCTGCTATGAATATACAGCGCATTTTACCGGGTTCGAAGGCCATGGCTCGGCCCCCGAGCGCGGCGTTAACGCTGTCGAATACGCAGTGCAATACGTGTCGAAACTGCTGGCGCTGAAGGCTGATTTGCAAGGGCGAGCACCGGAAAACAGCCCGTTCGACCCGCCATGGACAACAATAAATACCGGTTCGCTGGTGGGCGGGGTGGCCCATAATGTGATCCCCGGTAAGGCGCGGGTCGATTGGGAGATGCGACCAGTGCAAAAGGCGGATGCGGATTACGTCAAAGACGAACTGCACCGGTTTTGCGCGCAAACCCTGATCCCGGCAATGCAGACTGTTCATCCCGATGCCGGTATCAAGACCGAAGTAATCGGTGAGGTCGACGGGCTGGAGCCAATGGACGACAACGAAGCGCGTGACCTTGTGATGGAACTGACAGGGGCAAATGGCGCCGACGTTGTACCTTTCGGCACCGAGGCCGGGATATTCCAGCAGTTGGGGATGAGCGTCGTTGTCTGCGGCCCCGGATCAATCGATCAAGCGCATAAACCCGATGAATACGTCTCGGTCGACCAAATGGCCCAATGCCTTGATATGCTTGGGCGATTATCTTCGAAGCTGGAATAGATGATGACCTCGGCCCGCGCGGTATCGATATTCTGGTTGGGTGCACCGGTTCTGTTCGTGCTGTTCTGGGCGGGTGGCTACAGCTTTGCCAAGCTGGGGCTGCCCTATGTGGAACCGATGACCATGCTTGCGATCCGTTATGGTCTGGCTGTTCTGTGTCTTCTGCCGCTGCTGGCGGTGTTCCGCCCTGCCCTGCCGCGTGATCCGGCGCACTGGGCCGCGATGGCGGCAAGTGGGTTTCTTATTCAATGTGTTTACTTCGGTCTGGCCTATCAGGCGATGAAACAGGGGTTGGGTGCCGGCACCACTGCCATCGTGATGGCCTTGCAACCTGCACTTGTCGCCGCCTTCTCTCCGTTGGTCGGAGAAGCGCGTGGACGGCCCGTGATGTGGGTTGGCCTGGCGCTGGGTTTTGCGGGGGTTGCAATCAGCGTCTTTGACAAGACTAGCGCAGTGCCTCTTTCCGCCGGGCTGCTTGCGGTTAGTGCATTGGTCGGCCTGACCGCCGCCACTTTGCTGGAAAAACGTCACGGGCGGCGCAGCGACCCAGTGTTGGGTGGTGCTGTTCAATATGTGATCGGATTTGCCGTGCTGCTTCCCATCGCAATGGCGACCGAAACGATGGAAGTCACCTGGCATCCAAACCTGATCCTTTCCCTTGCGTATCTGGTCATCGCCAATTCCCTGATCTCGATCAGCCTCTATGTCGCACTTGTTCAGCGCGGCGACGCGACCCGCGTGTCCACATTGCTTTACCTTGTCACCCCTTTGGCAATTGCACTGGCCTGGATGATCCTGGGCGAGCCGGTCACCTGGCGCATCGCCTTTGGTTTCGCTCTCTGCCTCGCAGGCGTATATATCGTGCGGAAATCCAAAGATTGACGCCTATGGCAGTTTTCGATCGGACACCGGAAATTCAAAGCCTGCGACCAGTTCAATAATGGAAACCACCTGAACCGAGATCACATCCGTCAGGAAAGCGCATTCAGATAGCTTTTGATCGTCGTCCGGCTTCCGTGCTGCCAGATCCGCGGCAACCAGCGTATGAAGGCTTCTGCGAACTGAGCTTCACGGCCAGTACTTCCGTACAGGTTTGCTGCCTCAAGCCACTTTTCGGGCTGTTCCCTGGCGGCAAGGGCCGCACTCTGCAAATCGCTCCAGATGGGATCATTGGGCGCAATCTCTGATCCATCCTCACGCAGACCGGCGCACATCCGGCACCAGAAAGCTTCAACCAGCGCCAACCCAGTAACAGATGTACCCGAGGCCAGTGCATCGCGAAGCGACGGGAGCAAGAATCCGGGGTGTCGTGCAGACCCATCAAAGGCCACGCGCCGCGTGGTGTCGTGAATAGCCGTGTTCGAAAACCTGCGATTGACCAGATCCAGATACTGTTCCGGTGTCATCCCGGGAACTGCAATGGCATGAGGAAGAATTTCTTCGGTCTGTACTTTCAGGAAGAATGCCGAAATTTCCCGGTCGTTCATGCAGTCCGCGATTGTGGGGATGTTCAGAACCTCACCCACATTCGCCAGAATCTGGTGCCCGCCGTTCAGAATACGTAGTTTCAGGGTTTCATATGCGTGTACGTCTTTGGTGATCGTAACGCCGACATTCTCCAACATCGGCCGCCCGGCACAGAAATCGTCTTCAATCACCCATTGGCGGAAATTCTCGTGTGACACCGGAACGCAGTCTTCAATTCCCAGGGCGCGGGTCTGGGTTCGGACATGATCAGTGGTTGCGGGAACAATGCAATCCACCATCGAATTCGGGAACGCCCCGTTCTGATCGATCCAATCCGCAAGATCAGGGTCCGTAAGGCGTGCCAGTTCAACAACGCAATTGCGCAGGATGGTTCCGTTGCCCTGAAGGTTGTCACAGCTTAATGCCGTAAAGGGCAGATGCCCGGCGGCACGGCGATTGCCAAGTGCTGCCACTATGGCACCAAAGACCGTGCGAGGCTGTTGCGGGTTTTGCACGTCGTGTCGAATGTCATCGTGGTCCACGTCGAAAACACCCGACTTGGCATCCAGAAAATAGCCACCTTCCGTAACGGTAAGGGACACGATCCGGATGGCGGGATCGGACATTTTCCTGATCAGAGGCGCATTTTGGGGTTCAATGGGCAGATAGTCGATCAACGGGCCGATGACTTCGGCCGAAACACCGGACGGGTCAAGCTCGATCAAAGTTGTCAGACAGTCCTGCCGGATCAGCTTTTCGCGCATGTCCGCGTCATAGGCCCGAACGCCGGCCCCGATGATCGCCCAGTCCTGGGCCAACCCTTTTTGCATAAGCCTGTGGATGTACCACGCCTGATGCGCACGGTGAAAATTCCCAAGTCCGATATGAACAATCCCAGGTGCCATATCTTCTCGCCGGTATCCGGGTTTCTTGATATCTGCCGGAAGCGCCCCAAGGTGGTCGAGGCGCAGCTCTACCGGTGTTATGTCCGCCAAAGGGGTCATCAGCTCATCCAGTTTCCGCCATCGACATTGTAAGTCTGGGCCACGATGTATTCCGCTTCATCAGACGCCAGAAACACAGCCATCCCGGTCAAATCCTCGGCACGTCCCATACGGCCGAACGGTACCGCTGATGCAACTTCGCGCTTCTTCTGTCCCGGTTGTTTATTTTCATACTTCGCAAAGAAGGCATCGACGCCATCCCAATGTTCTCCATCCACAACACCAGGTGCGATCGCATTCACATTTATCCCGTGAGCGATCAGATTGAGTCCCGCTGACTGCGTCAAAGAGATTACGGCAGCCTTGCTGGCGCAGTAAACGGCGACCAGAGATTCGCCACGCCGACCAGCCTGTGAGGCCAGATTGATGATCCGGCCTTTGACATTGGCGTCGATCATGTGTCGCGCAACAGCCTGCAATGTAAACAGGGTGCCCGAGACATTGATATCGAAGACGCGTTGGTAATCGGCGCGGTCGATTTCGGTGATGGGTGCCGCTGAAAAAACGGCGGCATTGTTGATCAGAATGTCAATCTGGCCGAACTGATCCACTGTGCGCGCAACAGCATTGTCGACGCTGTCCTGATCAGCGACATTCATTTCGACCGCCATTGCTGCGTCACCTATTTCCGAGGCTGCGGCTTGCGCCCGCGTGATATCAATGTCGGCAATGGCCACACGCGCACCTTCGGCGACGTAAGCTTTTGCAAAGGCCAGCCCGATTCCGCGCGCAGCCCCGGTAATGAGCGCGGTTTTTCCGTCCAGTCGCTTCATTCGATCCGCAGCCCTTGGGCGTCAAAACGATGAAGCACGTCGGCACGTGGCGTCAGGTAGATACGGTCGCCATGCCTAAATCCAACCTCTCCGTCCGCGCGCACCGTGATTGTTTCCGCCAGACCGGTTTCATGTATGTGGAAAAACGTATCTGATCCAAGATGTTCGGACACGCCGACGACACCGCTCCAGGTTCCTTCGTTCTCGGACACAGCAATATGTTCGGGGCGGATACCGATTGTATGTGCGCCGTGTTTTGCAGCCTCTTCGCCTTCGATAAAGTTCATCTTGGGCGAACCGATGAACCCGGCGACAAAAAGGTTTCGCGGCGTTCGATATAGGTCCAGCGGGCTTCCGACCTGCTCGATCACACCAGCCTGAAGCACGACGATCTTGTCGGCCATCGTCATCGCTTCGACCTGATCATGGGTCACATAGATCATGGTTGTCGCCAACCGCTCGTGCAACTCGCTGATCTCCAAACGCATGCCAACGCGCAGCGCGGCGTCCAGGTTGGACAGCGGCTCATCGAACAGAAACGCTGCGGGTTCGCGGACAATGGCACGCCCGATGGCCACACGCTGGCGCTGGCCACCAGACAGTTGGCCGGGGCGGCGATCCAGATAGTCGGTCAGGTTCAGAACCTGCGCGGCCCCTTCCACACGTTTGTCGATTTCGGCCTGATCCAGTTTTGCCATCCGCAAGGGAAAGGCGATGTTCTTGCGAACGGACATGTGCGGGTACAAGGCATAAGACTGGAAAACCATCGCCAGACCGCGTTTTGCAGGTGGTACGTTTGTTGCATCGGCCCCATCAATGTCGATGGAGCCAGAGGTGATGTCCTCCAACCCCGCAATCAGGCGCAGCAAAGTGGACTTACCGCAACCCGATGGCCCGACGAACACCGTGAACTCTCCGTCTTCGATGGTCAGATCCAGTGGCGGGATAACCTGCACGTCGCCAAAGCTTTTGGTCACGGACTTGAGTTGAATACGTCCCATGAGAAGTTTTCCTTATTTCACAGCGCCAAAAGTCAGGCCGCGGACAAGTTGTTTCTGGCTAAACCAGCCAAGGATCAGGATCGGTGCAATGGCCATTGTCGAAGCCGCGCTGAGCTTGGCAAAGAACAGGCCCTCGGGGCTGGAATAGCTGGCGATAAATGCGGTCAGCGGGGCCGCGTCAACGGCTGTCAGGTTGAGGGTCCAGAATGCCTCGTTCCAGGCAAGAATGAAGTTCAGCAAAACAGTCGAAGCGATGCCCGGTA
Organism: Ruegeria sp. N7; assembly: GCF_056531345.1. Taxonomy (NCBI): domain Bacteria; kingdom Pseudomonadati; phylum Pseudomonadota; class Alphaproteobacteria; order Rhodobacterales; family Roseobacteraceae; genus Ruegeria; species Ruegeria sp. N7. The sequence continues at coordinate 31,559 of NZ_JBQFLR010000023.1, forward strand.
CAGCCATGGGTGTCAGGATGTGCAGGATTTCCTCTTTCAGCGTTGCCCCGTCCATCCGCGCAGCTTCAAGAATTTCACCGGGAATTTCGCGAAAGTAGGTGTAGAGCATCCAGACGATGATCGGCAAGTTGATCAGCATCAACACGACAACCAGTCCACCTCGTGTATCAAGCAGCCCCAGACGGATGAACAGCAGGTAGATCGGGTAAAGGACACCGACTGCCGGCAACATCTTGGTAGAGAGCATCCAAAGCAGAATGTCCTTTGTACGTTTCGAAGGAACAAACGCCATTGCCCATGCTGCCGGTACGGCAATGATCACACCCAACAGGGTTGACCCGCCTGCGATGATGACCGAGTTCCAAAGGAAACGCATGTAGTTCGAGCGTTCCTGCACGACAGCATAGTTCTCGAGCGTCCAGTCGAAGTTCAGGAACAGTGGCGGGCTTGCGATGGCCTGTGCTTCGGTTTTGAAGCTGGTCAGGATGGTCCAGAGGATCGGGAAAAAGATCAGCAGACCTACGGCCCAGGCCAGGGCAGTGTTCAGCGACTTGCGTTGGATTGTAACGGTGCGGGCCATGGTTTTACCTCTTCACGCGTCTAGGTTCTTGCCGACGATGCGCATCAGGAAGACCGCAACGATATTGGCGAGAATGATCGCATAGACACCTCCGGCTGATCCGAGACCGACATTCTGGCTTTCCAAAACGCGCTGGAAGATCAGGTAGGTGAGTGTACGGGTGCCGAACGCGCCACCGGTGGTGACGAAAATCTCGGCAAAGATCGAAAGCAGAAAGATTGTCTGGATCAGGATTACGATTGTGATTGCACGGCTCAGGTGCGGCAGAATGATGTGGTAGAACCGCTTGAGCGGCGGTGCGCCATCCATTTCAGCGGCTTCCAGTTGCTCACTGTCCAGCGACTGGATTGCGGTCAAAAGGATCAGTGTCGCAAATGGCAACCATTGCCACGACACGATCATGATAATCGAAGTCATTGAAGCTTCGGACAACCACGAGACCGGTTCAGCCCCGAAAAAGCGCCACAGATGGGCCAACAACCCGTTGACCGGGTCCATGAACATGTTTTTCCAGACCAGAGCTGACACAGTCGGCATAACAAAGAATGGTGCAATAACGAGGATGCGCACCACCCCCTGGCCCCACATCGGTTGATCCAGAAGCATGGCGAGCAGGATGCCCAGTAAGACCGTAATCGCCAACACGCCAATAACAATGACAAGCGTTGCCTGTACGGCGGGCCAGAACGAACTGGACGAAACAAACCGGATATAGTTGTCGAAACCCACCCATCCGAGATCACCGCCCCGCAAGGGAAGGTATTTCTTGAAGGAAAAATACAGGGTCATCGTCAGCGGCACGAGCATCCAGCCAAGCAGCAGCACCACTGCGGGTGCCATCATCAGGCGTGCAACTGATCTGGAATGTTGAGTTGCCATTGTGCAAGACCTCTCTGTTCAGGCGTAAGGCAGCCTGCGAGAAAAACACGAATTGTGGAAGTGGGAGCAGGGGACAGAAGGTCTGCCCCCCGCTGGGAAGGTTGCCTCAGTATCCTGCGGCTTCCATCTCTTCTGCTGTGAAGGCCTGCGCTTTGGCAAGCGCCTCATCCACCGTTTGCTGTCCGGCATAGACGGCCGAGAACTCCTGGCTGACTTGCGTGGCGATACCCGCAAATTCCGGAATTGCCGCAAACTGAACGCCAACATAAGGCACCGGCTTCACTGTCGGGTTGCTTGGATCGGCAGACAGGATCGAGTTCAACGTCATCTGAGCGAATGGAACTTCCTGATAGTTAGGGTTTTCGTACAGCGATTTGCGCGCACCCGGCGGCACGTTCGCCCAACCTTCGGCTGCGGCAACCAGTTCAATATAGTCCTTGGACGTGGCCCACTCGATGAATTGTTTGGCTGCATCCTGTTTTTGTGTGCCCGCTGGAATGGCCAGCGCCCAGGCCCAGAGCCAGTTGGACCGCTTGCCCAAACCGGTGTCTGGCGCAAGAGCAAAGCCAACGTGATCCGCCACTGTCGAGTCGTTGGGGTTGGTCACGAAAGAGGCTGCAACTGTCGCATCGATCCACATGCCGCACTTGCCCTGCTGGAACAGCGACAGGTTTTCATTGAAGCCGTTGGTGGCATATCCGGCCGGTCCGGATTCCGACATCATTCCAACGTAGAAATTCAGCGTTTCCGCCCATTCGGGCTGGTCGAATTGCGGCTTCCAGTCTTCGTCAAACCAACGTGCACCAAACGAGTTGGACATGGCCGTAATGAACGCACCACCTTCACCCCAACCTGCCTTACCACGCAGGCAGATGCCGTTGATGTCGTTGTCACGATCGGTCATGGCAGCCGCGGCTTCACGGATGAATTGCCATGTAGGTGCTTCGGGCATTTCCAGACCGGCCTTTTCCATCAGGTCGGTGCGGTACATGATCATCGAGCTTTCGCCATAAAACGGCGCAGCGTAAAGCGTGCCATCATGGCTCAACCCGCCTGCCATCGCAGGCAGCAGATCACCAACATCATATTCATCGGACAAACCGTCCAGCGGTACCAGCCAGCCGTTCGCGCCCCAGATCGGAGTTTCGTACATGCCGATGGTCATGATATCGAACTGACCGCCCTTGGTCGTGATGTCGGTGGTCACGCGCTGACGCAGTACGTTTTCTTCAAGCGTCACCCACTCGACATCGATGCCGGTCGCTTTAGAGAAATCGTCTGTGTAGCCCTGCATCCGGATCATGTCGCCATTGTTGACGGTCGCGATCGTGATGGTTTCCGCTTGGGCTGCTGCCGTTGCGACGAAAGTCAACGCAGTCGCCGCACGAAGTGCGTTCTTCAAATACATCCCTGTCCTCCCTGAGCTTGGATGCTGTACAGAGACCCTAGTTTATAAATTGTCGCGGCGTCAATAATAACTTTACGCGCGTTAAGTTTTAATTCACGCGGATTCTCTCAAGACAAGCCGCGCAGGAAACAGAGTTTCCGTCCGATCGTCAAATTTTCCGCCGCTTTCAATGAGTTCAAACAAGGTGTCCACACTGCGCCCAGCCACGTTGTCATAATCATGCGCAGCTGTTGTCAGCGATGGGCAGGTAAATTTTGCAAAGGGGTGGTCGTCATTTGATGCGACACGGAGTGAGCAATCTTCCTTTCGCCCAACCCGAATCCCCTGCTCATAACAGGCTGCCAGAAATCCGATTGCAAGACGGTCATTGCTGCACAAAACTGAATTCGTCCTGAGAGCACCTTTCTCCAACACTCTCAAAGCACCCTGATGCCCGATCTCTTCAAACGCCCAGCCTTCACCATCGATTTTTATGACATGGGGCTCGAACCCCAGACGTTCCATAACCTCAATATATGCCTTGCGTCGCTTGTTGGCGTTTGGGTTTGCTGGCGTGCGCATTTCAAAGAAAGACGGAGGTTCACCCGTCCGGGTCATGTATTCCACGGTTTGGGAAACAAAACTGAAATTGTCCGACCCTATAAAGGCTGCACCCAAACCTTCGAGGTTGCTGTCAAACAGAACTGTTGGCACCTCGGCGCAAAATTTCTCGATGTGAGCTCGGTCCGACCCGCGCCCCAAAGGAGCAAACAGTACTCCGGCCGGCTTGAGCGACCGCAGGCTGTCGAGTATTTCGTTCTCGAGTTCCTGCTCACCATGCGAGCTGAAAAGAGATGGACGATACCCGGCCGCAATACAGCTCTGCTCGAGGTATCTGGCCATCTCGGCAAAAAATGGATCGGCAAGATAGGGAACAACGATACCGATATTCTTGGTCAGCTTTCGGTTCTGGTTCACCGCATAGATATTTGGACGGTAATCGAACTTTTCCAATGCTTCTTCGATACGCGCCCGCGTAGAGGAACGAACGCTTTCCGGGTCGTGGAAATATTTGGAAACCGTTGGCCGAGAAATCCCGCTCAGGGCCGCGAACTCCTCCATATTTCTTATTTTTACCATACCTACCCGCTTGCGGAACTCTTTTGCTTTGACCTTACATTTTCTTTACGCGCGACAATAAATCAATAGGCAGCCGTATCCGCGCGAATGGCCAGATGCGTGACACCAACGCCGACAGGCGAAAACCTCCTGATCACGTCGCGAAGTTCTGGACTTGAGCCCAATATACCGACCCCCAGCGCGGCCATCCTGGCGCTCACTTCTGTTCAGACGCATTTTGCTCGTGCGCAGTGCCTGCTGCGACGTCCTTGTAGTCGTCCTGAACGCCGTAAGAAGCGAAACCGGATAGCGTTTCGGAAATCTGTTCATCGGTCAGGATCACCGGACCGAGGGTCAGGGAAAGGTAATATTGACGGGCAATGGTTTCCAGCTCGACTGCGCGCCATATGGCCTTGTCCAGGTCCTCTCCCATGGCAATGGACCCATGATTTCCAAGCAGACAGGCGGTTCGATCTTGCAGCGCTTCGATCGCCAGCTCCGACAGCTCGGGCGTTCCAAAGCGCGCATAGGGTGCGCAGCGAACATTGGGACCGCCGAAGGCCGCGACCATGTAATGCGCTGCCGGGATTTCTTTGTGTGCAATCGCCAGCGCCGTGCAATAGATCGGATGTGCATGGACCACCGCGCCCATATCGGGGCGGGTCTTGAGGATGTCGAAGTGAAACCGCCATTCGGTCGAAGGTTTGAGCGGGCCATACCAGGTCCCAAACTCTCCATCAAATGGCATTGAGACGATCATCTCGGGGGTCAGCTTGTCATATGGCGTCGCCGAAGGTGTGATCAGCATCCGGTTCTCGTATCGGGCCGAGATATTGCCGGATGTGCCCTGGCTAAGACCACTGGAATTCAGAAAAAGGCATTTCTCGATAATCGCCTCACGGATTCTGCGTTCCTTGTCATCCATCTTGTGCTCCTGTCCTAGCGCCACCCGGCGGAATGGACCAGCCTTAGTTATCAGAGGTCGCACCATCAGGCGACAAGCCCAACCTCGCAATTGCATTGTCCAAAGCCAACCCGAAAACCTGCGCCTGAGGTGACAGGACCTGGTCAGGCCGACGCATCAGCCCAACGGGCCCGCGTGTGATTGACGTATCAAACGGCAGCGCCACAAGGTGGCCATCGCTGATTTCATTGGCGACCACCCCCGCCGAGATGATCCAGATCGCATCGGTCTGCCGGGTATACACCCGCCCGAAAGCACCCGAGACAGTTTCCAGACGATCTTCGATTTCACCAATCCCGTGCGCGATCATGAGGCGATCCACCAAGGGCCGAATTGCCGATCCTTCAGGCGGGTAAAGCACTTGCCACTCGGTAATCCGCCTGAGATCGGGGGCTTTCAGCAGCGGGTGATCCGCGCGCACGACAAAGACGACCTTCTCCTCGTAAAGCTGGGTAAAGGAAATGCCCTGCATGGTTTCAGGGCGACCCAAACGCCCGATAACAAGCTCTAGGTCGCCCAGTCGAAGACGCTCCATCAAATGGCCATGTGGACCGTCGAAAACGCTCAGTCGGGCATTGCCCGCAAGTTCGGAAAACTCGGTAGCAACGGCTGGCATCAAACGGGCCGCAACCGAAGGCAGCACCCCGACCCGAAGGCTGGCCCTGCCCCGCGCCTCGATCTGTTCCACACCAGAAAAACCTTGCTGCAAAGCGGCCAGTGACATTTCGGCAAAATGCAGAAACACTTCGCCCTGCCGCGTCAGAGAAACACCGGACCGGTTACGGGACAACAGCACAGTGCCCAGAATATCCTCAAGCTCCTTAAGTGTCTTGGATATCGCCGGTTGCGTGAGAAACAGCTTCTCTGCCGCAACTTTCAGGCTTTTCTCGCGACATATCTCAATAAAACATTGAATATGCCTAACTTTGATGCGGCGATCTATCATTACTTTCCAATTCCGGCAACTAAGTCCAAGCAGAACTCATTTTACATATCGAGATATGGCGTTCAATTATTAGATACGCGAAATCAGGAGAGCCAACATGCGCGTTCAGGTCGCGATCATCGGCGGTGGACCCTCAGGTCTTTTGCTCAGCCAGTTGTTGCACCGCAAGGGCATAGACACCATCGTATTAGAGCGCAAAACCAGGGAATATGTTCTGGGCCGCATTCGCGCTGGTATTCTGGAAACCGGTTTTGTGGAACTGATGCGCGAAGCCGGTGTGGCAGAGCGGATGGACAAGGAATGCTTTGTCCATGACGGCACAGTGATCTCGTATGGCGATATCGAATTCGGCATCAACTTTAAAAAGCTGACAGGCAGTCATGTGGTTGTTTACGGACAAACTGAAGTAACCCGTGACCTGTATGATGCGCGCGAGGCAATGGGCGGTAAGATCGTTTTCAACGCCGATGATGTTCAGATTCACGGGGCTGACAGCGATGCACCCTATGTGACGTATCAAGCGGATGGGACCGGACACCGGATTGATTGCGATTTTGTCGCCGGTTGCGACGGATTTCATGGGGTGTCGCGTCAAACCATCCCGCTGACCGTGCGCCGGGAATATGAAAAGGTCTATCCGTTTGGCTGGCTGGGCGTTTTGTCCGAAACACCCCCGGTCCATAACGAACTGATATATGCCGGATCGGAACGCGGTTTTGCGCTTTGTTCCATGCGCAATGAGAACCTCAGCCGATACTACATTCAATGCTCGCTGTCTGACAGTGCCGATGACTGGACTGATCAAGCCTTCTGGCAGGAGCTGAAACGCAGGATCCCCGCGCAATATGCTGAGACACTGATTACCGGGCCATCGGTCGAAAAATCAATTGCGGCGCTGCGGTCTTTCGTGACCGAACCAATGCGCTGGGGCCGTTTGTTCCTGTGTGGGGATGCCGCGCATATCGTGCCCCCCACAGGGGCCAAGGGGCTTAACACGGCGGCAAGCGACATCCACTATCTGCACAACGCACTGCTGCAATTCTATGAAGACCGCGACAGCGAAGGCATCGACCGCTATTCCGAAAAAGCGCTGGCCCGGATCTGGAAGGCCGAGCGGTTCAGCTGGTCCACGACCAATCTGTTGCACCGTTTTCCGGAACAGAACGGCTTTGACCTGAAAATGCAGAAGGCTGACATTGATTTCCTGTGCGAAAACAAAGAGGCCCAATCGGTGTTTGCACAAAACTACGTCGGGCTGCCCTACTGATGCAGATTGCGGCGCTGGATAACATTCACCTGCATTGGCGTGAGGATGGCGATCCAGATGGCACGCCTGTGGTGTTTGCCAACTCGCTGGGAACTGACCTGCGCCTTTGGGACAAGGTTGTGCCCTTGCTGCCCAAGGGCCTGCGCCTGATCCGGTTCGATCTGCGTGGTCACGGCCTGTCGGAATGCCCTCAGGCGCTTTACAGCATGGCTGAGCTGGCGGATGACGCCGAGGCTTTGCTTGACCATATCGGGGTTCGCGACACGGTGTTTGTCGGCCTGTCGATTGGCGGGATGATCGGTCAGGCGCTGGCTTCGCGCAGACCGGACCAGATCCGCGCCCTTGTTCTGTCCAACACCGCCACGAAAATGGGGACGGCGCAGATGTGGCGTGACCGGATGGGCGCGATCCGGTCGTCCGGCATCGAGCCTGTGGCAGACGCAATTCTGGACCGTTGGTTTGCGGCGGGTTTCAGGGCAACCGATAACGTGCTGCTTTGGCGCAACATGCTGGTACGTACACCTGTTTCTGGGTACCTGGGATGCTGCAACGCGATTGCAGATGCGGATCTTGAACCCATGACCCGGGTGCTGCGATTGCCGGTTCTGGCCATTGCCGGATCAGATGATCGCGCCTGCCCGCCCGAACTGGTCCGGCAGACCTGTGCTATGATCCCCGGGGCGCGCTATGCCGAAATACCCAACACCGGGCACCTGCCATGTGTGGAAGCCCCCGCCACCTATGCTGAACACTTGTCCGCCTTCCTGATGGAGAACCGCAATGAGTGACAAATACGAGTCCGGTATGCGAGTGCGGCGCAGAATTCTGGGCGATGCCCATGTGGATCGCGCCGAAGACGCCAAGTCTGATTTGGACGGTCCATTTCAGACGCTTATCACCGAAGGCGCGTGGGGCACCGTCTGGGCCTCGGACGGGATCAGCGACCGTGAGAGATCCATGCTGACGCTGGCTTTGCTGGCTGCGTTGGGCAATTTCGAAGAAATCCCGATGCACATCCGCGCTACAGCCCGTACCGGCGCCAGCAAGCAGGATGTACTTGAAGCGTTTCAGCACGTCGCAATTTACGCGGGCGTGCCACGCGCCAATCAGGCCCTCAAACTGGCAAAACAGACCTATGATGAAATGGAACAGGACTGAATGGGAAACGCGCAAAAACCCCAGTCAGAGAAAAAGGAAGTGTGATCCGACAATGTTGAAACAAGGTGAATTCTACCAGCGTGACCGCGAGTGGCACCCACCTGCGCTGACACCCGACTACAAGACCAGCGTGACCCGTTCACCGCAATATTCGCTGATCTCGCTGCAAAACTCGATCAGTGAGGTCACCGGCCCGGTTTTTGGCCACAACGATGTTGACCCTCTGGATAACGACCTGATCTCGAACTATGCGCAACCCGGCGAAAGCCCGATTGGCGAGCGTATCATTCTGCACGGCAGGGTGCTGGATGAAAACGGACGTCCGGTGCCAAACACGTTGGTGGAAATCTGGCAGGCGAATGCGGGTGGGCGCTATCGACACAAGAAAGATACCTATCTGGCACCGATCGATCCCAATTTCGGTGGTTGCGGCCGCACCCTGACAGATGAAAACGGTTATTATTTCTTTCGCACCGTGAAACCCGGTGCCTACCCCTGGCGCAATTGGGTGAACAGCTGGCGTCCCGCCCATATCCACATGTCGATATTCGGAACAGGTTTTGCACAGCGCCTGATCACACAATGCTATTTCGAAGGTGACCCGTTGATCGACAGGTGCCCGATCGTGAAAACTATTCCTGATGCCGATGCGATCAGCCGCCTGATTTCGCGGCTCGATATGAATTCAACGATCCCTCTGGATACCATCGCCTATAAATTTGACGTGGTCTTGCGCGGTCGGCGCTCGACCCTGTTTGAAAACCGTTTGGAGGGGAACTGAAGATGCAACAGCTGAATTATCTGAAGGAAACCCCCTCGCAAACAGCCGGGCCTTACGTCCATATCGGTCTGGCACCCGGGGCTGCCGGATTTGAAATCTACAGGCAGGAATTGGGCTGGGACATAGCCGGACCAAATGCCGAGGGTGAGCGTATCAGGGTCGAAGGACTGGTCGTGGACGGGGCAGGATCTCCCATCAAGGATGTTCTGCTTGAAGCTTGGCAAGCAAATGCCAAGGGCGTCTATGCCCATCCTGAGGGCGGTGGCGATGTCGAAGACGGCTTTCGCGGCTGGGGACGCGTCATTACCAACTTTGAAACCGGCGAATGGGCGTTCGACACTGTCAAACCCGGTCCGACACCGGGGCGAAACGTGGGCCAGCAGGCCCCTCATATCAACCTTTGGGTTGTTGCCCGGGGCATCAATGTCGGCCTGAATACGCGTATCTATTTCGAGGACGAGGAAGAGGCCAATAGCAAGGACCCGGTCCTTAATCTCATCGAATGGGAACGCCGCCGCGCAACGCTGCTGGCCAAACGCACCAATCGGGACGGTCAAGTTGTCTATCGCTTCGATATCAAGATACAAGGCGAAGATGAGACCGTCTTTTTTGATATCTGATTACTTGGTGCTGCCTTGCCAAGGCGGCACTCATTTCAGGAAGTCACCATGACCAAACCCTGCATTATCTGCGTGGCTATCACCGGTTCCCTGCCCACCAAAAAGAACAACCCCGCGGTGCCGATCTCGGTTGCGGAACAGGTCGAAAGCACGCAAGAGGCGTTCGAGGCCGGGGCCAGCATCGTCCACGCCCATGTTCGCAACGATGATCAGACGCCCAGCAGCGACCCCGAGAAATTCGCCCTCCTCAAAGAGGGTTTGCAAAAACACTGCCCCGGAATGATTATCCAGTTCTCTACCGGTGGGCGGTCAGGCGCCGGTCAGGCAAGGGGCGGAATGCTGCCCCTGTCACCTGACATGGCGTCGCTGTCGGTTGGATCGAACAACTTTCCCACCCGGGTTTATGAAAATCCACCCGATCTAGTGGACTGGCTGTCAGCCGAGATGCGAAAATACGAAGTCACACCCGAGATCGAGGCGTTTGACCTGTCCCACATCCTGCAAGCGATCAGATTGCACAAGGAAGGCAAGCTTTATGGCAAGCTGTATGTTCAGTTTGTCATGGGTGTCAAAAACGCGATGCCGGTCGACAGGGCCGTATTCGACTTTTACGTGAAGTCCATGCAGGATCGCGTACCGGATGCCGAATGGTGTGCCGCCGGGATCGGTCCAAACCAGATTGTGGTAAATGATTGGGCCATTGCTGCGGGCGGACACACGCGGACAGGTTTGGAAGACAATGTCCGGCTGGATCGGAATACACTAGCGCCTTCGAACGCTGCGCTGGTCAATCGCGTGACCGAGCTATGCGCAAAGCACGAACGTCCGGTCGCCACCTGGCAACAGGCCCGCGAGATTTTGGCTCTTTGAGCGCAGGGAGGAATGATGCCATGACGATTGATATCCGCTCGCTTCATTTCAAAGGCCACACATAAGATGGAACAGCTTTCCACTCATCCCTGGCTCAGCGGGCTGTTTGAGGACCCACAGACCTCAGAGTTGCTGGGTGCAGAGGCTCAGCTGAGACACATGCTGGCCGTCGAGGCCGCATATTCAGAGGCTTTGGCGGCGGTCGGCACCGTACCACCAGAGGTGGCGGAAACCGCGGCAAAACTTATCCGACAACACCGTCCCGACATGCAGGCGCTGCGCGACGGGACGGCATTGGATGGCGTTGTGGTGCCCGCGCTGGTGCGGTCGCTCAAAGCGGCATTGCCTGAACATTGCCACGTCGCGCTGCATAAGGGGATGACGTCGCAGGATGTTGTCGACACCGCTCTGGTTTTGTCAATCAAGGACATTCTGGAGGTGTTTTCGGCCCGCCTTTCAGACCTGATCGATGCGCTTGTGGCGTTGGAACAGGCATATGGCGAACACGTGATGATGGGGCGAACCCGAATGCAGGCGGCATTGCAGATTTCTGTTGCCACGCGCCTGCGAAACTGGCGGTTGCCATTGGCCGATCACCAGAAACGCCTGACCCAGTTGCAGCCCAGATTGCTTGTGCTGCAACTTGGCAGTGCCGTTGGGGATCGCACCGCGATGCACGGATCGGGACAGGTAATCGCAGATCATGTGGCCCGTGGACTTGGCCTGGCCAGCTGCGATGCAAACTGGCATACCCGCCGGGACAATCTTGCAGAGTTTGCCTCATGGCTTTCATTGATAACCGGATCGCTGGGAAAGATCGGTCAGGACGTGTCGCTCATGGCCCAGCAGGGGGTGGACGAGGTTTCGCTGGCAGGTGGCGGCGGATCTTCGGCGATGCCTCACAAGCGCAACCCGGTCCGCGCGGAACTGCTGGTCGCACTTGCTCGTTTCAACGCAACCCAACTGTCGGGCATGCATCAGGCGCTGGTGCATGAGCAGGAACGTTCCGGCGTTGCCTGGACGCTGGAATGGATGATCCTGCCCCAGATGATCCTGACAACGGGGCAGGCTCTGATCAGCTGTGGTACGTTAGTGCAACAGATCGAACGGATAGGCATGGTTGAGTGACTGCACTGGCCTCTGAGCCCGACGTTACTCAGGCGCGACGCTGACTTGGCGTCGCAGGTTCTGTCACTTGTTTCCCATCGTGTTTCCTCCGTTTTCCCAATCACAACGACGGGCCACTTCAGTAGCGAAGGATCAGTGTCGGTGCGGGCAACCATAAGTCATCGAACAATCGAGAACAGGCAGCGTTCCCGATCAAGGCGATGGCCGAGGATCGCCCTGTCGATCTGTCGCTGGCTTATTTCACGGCCAAGGAAGTCAGCCTACGTTGGACGGAACATATCGGAATTTCGTTGAAGCGGATATCAGGACAGTTGCCATTTTGGAGTGCCGGAGTATGTCAGATGTCGCCGACAATATTGATGCGGCCCACGCGTTATGCAAGCGACGCAATCCCGCCACTCCACACAGCTTTGTGGTAAACAATAGGAAAAAACGTCCGTTCCCAAAGGCCAATCACTCATCAAAAGCTTGAAACTGATCTGCGGCGATTACTGTCTTTGCCCGACCTATGACGCCTTCAAATTTTGGCGCAGGCTTCCGCTCGGTTATCAGGAAGTCACTTGCCGAAAGAGCCGGAAGACGCAAGGCCGGTTTGGGTTCGGATGCCTGGAACTTGGTCGAGTCCACTGCCATGAAACATCGTTCGCTGATCGCCTTCATTGCGACCGCAATATCGACTTCGCATTGTTCGAACACCAAAAAACCCTGTTTCGGATCCACACGTGACGCCGACAGGATTGAGTACTCCACCGACATATTTGCAATAACGTCAAAGGCCGCGCGGTCGAACGCTGCCCCGTCATGATTTCGAAGCTGTGTGCCTGCCATAAAGACCCGGTTGCCGTTCCCCATGGCCAAAGTTGTTGCGATGAACGCTGAATTCGTCACCACGGTAAGATCTCTGCGCGCCTTGAGGGCTTGGGCCACAAAACCCGACGTAGATCCCGTATCGATAGCAATGGACGCGTTATCTGGCACAAGGTTCAATATTGACTTGGCAATGGCGACTTTCGCTGCGCGGTTGGTTGTCATACGCGCGATGAAAGGGGGATCCAGAACCTTTTGGGTGCTGATCAACGCGCCGTGAACCTTGTCGATTTGCCCCGCATCCACCAACGGCTTTACAATTCGACGAATTGTCTGATCGGAAACGTTAAGCCTCTGCGCCAGGTCCATGACCGAGATTCGGCCATGCATGTTAACCGCGCTCAGGATGTCCTTTTCGTATTTTGACATTCAGTCACTCGGATGTTGGACTTTAACAGGATAAATTGTAGCTACCCCCTTAAATCAACAGATTTCAACACTCTTGTTTAATTTTTGTTGATTTATATTGGCCGATACGGTGATCTGGCACCCAATTTGTCGACAGGGGCGAGGCCATGACAACCCATTCTGCAAAACACCTTATTATTGGCGGCGGCATCATCGGATGCTCAATCGCTTATCATCTGGCCCAGGCAGGTGAGACGGATGTCGTCCTTCTGGAAAAGGCATCTCTGACAGAGGGGGCAACGTGGCATGCCGCCGGGCTGGTTGGGCAATTGCGATCTTCCCGCAATACAACCCGGATGCTGAAACGGTCAGTCGCGCTCTACGACCGGCTGGCTGACGAGACCGGTATGGAATTCGACTGGAAGAAAGTCGGCAGCTTGCGGCTGGCGGCAACCAAGGAACGGTTACTGGAGGCAAAACGTCTGGCGACGATGGCACGCAGTTTTGACCTGGAGATGGAAATCATCTCACCAGCCGAAGCGACGGCCCTGTTTCCCTATATCGATGCCGACGGGTTAGAGGGGGCCGCCTTTATTCCCTCGGACGGTCATGTCGACCCCGCTGGCCTGTGTCTGGCGATTGCAGCCGGTGCGCGTAACCACGGCGCACAAATCAGGCAGGGGGTGAAGGTTGAGGATTTCGAAATCCGCAATGGTCGCATAACCAAAGTGATGACAACCAACGGCGACTATGAGGCGGAAACCGTTGTGCTGGCCTCGGGCATGTGGAGCCGTGAACTGGCGGCAAAACTGGGCGTCGTGGTGCCAGCCTGCGCTGTCGAGCACCAATATGTCGTAACAGAACCGTTGCCAGAGCCGGAATTGGTCAAGGGCCTGCCCACACTGCGCGACCCCGAGCGTCTGGTCTATTACAAGCCCGATGCTGGCGGGCGTCTGGTCATCGGAGGTTACGAAGACGACACATTGCCATTTGGAGAACAGGGTATTCCCGGAGAGTTTGTGCGCCAGTTGCTGCCTGACAATCTTGACCGTTTCGCGCCGCTGGCTGAACTTGCCGGTGTCGTCACCCCTGTCGTGAACCAGGTCGGAATCCGGCAAATCATCAATGGACCGATCCCCTATTCCGCCGATGGTGATTTTGTCATGGGCTGGGCCCCTGAGATCAAGAACCTGATGCTTTCGACCGGGTTCCTCTACGGCATTGCGGCTGGCGGGGGCGCGGGGGAAATGATCGCCGAATGGATTCTGAACGGGCGCCCAAGCCTAGATCTTTGGCCATTGGACGTGCGGCGGTTCAGCCCACATCATGCGACCAAGGCCTTTATGTATCCCCGAGCCGTCGAACATTACGCACATCACTACAAGATGCGCTATCCGGGCCAGGAGGCCGAGACCGCACGTAATTTGCGCTTGTCTCCACTATATAACCGATTGAAAGAACACGGGGCGGTTTATGGATCGAAGAACGGGTGGGAACGGCCTTTGTGGTTTGCCCCAGCTGGGGTCGCCCCAGTGGATCAACTCGATTTCCTCAATCCCGGTTGGCATGTCTTCGCGGCCGAAGAACACCGCGCTGCCCGCGAAAGTGTCGTTCTGATCGACCAGTCGAGCTTTTCCAAGTTCGAGCTGATCGGCTCTGGCGCGTTGGATGTGTTGCAACACCTGGCGGTCTCAAACATGGACAAGCCGGATGGCAGCGTAATCTATACCCAACTTTGTAACGACAAAGGCGGCGTCGAGGCGGATGTCACCATCACCCGCCTGGGGCGCGACCATTTCTATATCGTGACCGGCGCTGGATTCGGGGTTCACGATTCCGACTGGATCCGACGTCATCTGCCGGAAGACGGATCAGCACATTTAATCGAGGTTACCTCTTCCCGGGCCGTGATCAACATCTGCGGACCAAAAGCGCGCGACGTCCTGCAGGCGGTAACCGAAGAGGATATCTCAAACGCTGCGTTTCCCTTTGCAACAGCGCGCGACATTACAGTCGGAGCAGCAAGAGTGCGTGCGGTGCGCATAGGCTATACCGGCGAGTTGGGCTGGGAACTGCACATCCCAACCGAATTTGCACTTCATGTCTATGATCAGCTTTGGAAGGTCGGGCAGGCCCATGGCATCCGCGATATCGGCTACCGGGCCATTGACTCGCTGCGCCTGGAAAAGGGGTATCTTTATTGGAGCACCGACATCACTCCGGACTATACACCTGTAGAAGCGGGCCTGGGCTCTCGCGTCCACCTGAAATCGAAGGAAAGTTTCATAGGGCGCGATGTGCTGGAGGACCAGAAATCCAATGGCACGGCACAGATACTCTGTACCTTCGTGACCGAAGAAAAACTGCCGATGACCGGGGGGGAAACCATCCTGCACAATGGCGTAACCGTTTCGCGCGCCAGCAGCGGTGGTTATGGGTACCATGTCGGGAAAACGATCATCTACGGCTATCTTCCGGTGGCGATGACGGACCAGACGGAATTCGAACTCGAACTGTTCGGTGACCGCAAACAAATCTGCCGGGTGGACGGGCCTCTGTTCGACCCGGCCAATGAACGGCTAAAAGCCTGAGGGGGAAGGCAGAAAATGACTGACGGAAACACTGACCGTGTCCTGAGTGAACTTCGCAACCTGAAAGGCTTTGAAGACACCTCAGCACAAAACAGCGAAATCAAGCGGCTGGGTGGGTTGACCAACCTGGTCTACAGAGTGGAAACCTGCGGACACACCATGATCGTTCGCATCCCCGGAGACGGCACCGCGGATTATATCGATCGTGGCGTTGAGATTCACAATGCCAAGGTCGCAGCCGAAGCTGGTATCGGTCCCGCTGTGCTTTGGGCGGATGCAGATACCGGTGTGATGATCAGTGACTGCATCGACGATATCGTCACCATGACACCCGAGCTTTTCGCAACGCGCACCGGAGCGGCTGCGCGTGCCGGGCATGCCCTGCGGCAACTACACGAGTCACCCCGCCCTTTCGAATTCCGGTTCGAACTTTTTTCGATGATCGATGAATATCTTAAAGTCCTGGCAACAAAGGATATTTCCCTGCCCGAAGGCTATACTGAAATCGTCGCCGAAGCGGCGCCGATCAAACAGCTGCTGCAAGACAAGCCGGGCGCGCTGGTTCCCAGCCATTGCGATCCGCTTTGCGAGAACTTTCTCGACAACGGTGACCGTATGTGGATCGTGGATTTCGAATATTCCGGGATGAATGATGCTCTTTGGGACCTCGGCGATTTATCAGTCGAAGCCGGGCTGACCGAGAAGCAGGAAATCGAGATGCTGACGTCCTATTTTGGCGCGGCACCAACAGCGGCTCAATTCGGGCGAATGGTGATCTACAAGGCGATGTGCGATCTTCTGTGGACACTCTGGGGCTTGATCCAACATGCCGATGATAACCCGGCCGAAGATTTCTGGGCCTATGCTACGGGTCGCTTCGACAGGTGCAAGGCACTGATGTTCAATCCTGCTTTCGCAGCCCATGTTCAGGCAGTTGCGAACGAATAGTGCAGATGGATAAGTTGCAATCTCTTGATGAATGACTGGCATGTGGAAATGAAAAATGGTTCGGACAAATGGGATTCGAACTGGTTTCACGGTAGGCTCTTTGAGGGGCCGCAACGTCCCCAAAACGGCGGTTAAAATGCTGTGCTGTTCTACCTGAGGCACAGTTTCCTGTCGTGATCGAACAGATATCATAGCTGAATGCGGTCCGAGAGTTGATTTGGCGACCTCAACACACGGGTTGCGATTATTCACCGTTGGTCTTCGCACGGGGCACATTTGAAGGAACGCTAAGTGCAGAATTCCTGGCGCTTGGGCGAAACGTATATCAACACAACAGGTACTCGGGCGTTTCTACGCCCATTCTTGAATGAAGGCGTCAAAATCACTGATTTCCTTCTGTGCGCGCAGTGAAGTAAGTCGACTGCAACAAGGTCCCTTGAGCCTCCCCAACTGAACTGGTCCACCGCTATGTTTAGGAAACGGAGGACCACGAATGGCAAACAAGCGACCGAAGCCCGAAGAGATTGT
>NZ_JBQFLR010000024.1:0-48451 GCF_056531345.1 Ruegeria sp. N7
CCTCATGCGCACAGTCCCAGAACATGATCCCAGCCTTCGGAAACAGATCCGAAATCGGCATCATCGCAGAGCCAATGATCCCAAACGCATGTTCAATACCATGCATCTGCAAAACCTTAACAAAGGCCTCTTCCGTCGTCATCTTCATAGGGGTGTTTCCTTATCTTCAGAACGCTAAAGCGTTGGTAAATCACAGTATTTCGTCTCTGAGGTAATAGCCGACATAGGCTATGCGCTGGCCGAGGCGGCGGAAGGGTGTCAGGATGCCATGGCTGGGCAGCGGGGACGTGAAGATCGGCAGGGCAAAGGCCTTGTCTTTCTTGCCCGCGATCAGCTGTGCCATACGACGCCCGGCCTGAGCCGAGTACATAACGCCGTTGCCGCCGTATCCCATCGCGTAGAACACGCGCTGTTGCGGATCTGGTTGAAAGATACGCGGCATCATATCGTGGCTGACATCGACCCAGCCCCACCACGAGTAATCGAGGTTAATATCCGTCAACACCGGGAACTTTCGGGCGAGGCCCTTCTTCAGAAGCTCCAGATGTTTTTCGTTCTCGGCATCCCGCCCCGTTACCGCGCTGCGGCTGCCGATCTGCATCCGGTTGTCGGGCAATAAACGATAGTAGTGGCGCAAGGTGCGGGTGTCCGTCAGGGGTGATTTGGTCTGAATGCCACACTCATCCAGTTCGGCCTGGGTCAGCGGCCGTGTCACCATCGAGTTTGACAGGATGGGCATCAGGCGGTGCTTTGTGCGCGTGTTCAGGCCCGGTGGGGTATAGCCCGCGGTTGCCAAGGCCACCGTTTTGGCGCGGACGATGCCGCCCGGT
This sequence comes from Ruegeria sp. N7, assembly GCF_056531345.1. Classification (NCBI taxonomy): domain Bacteria; kingdom Pseudomonadati; phylum Pseudomonadota; class Alphaproteobacteria; order Rhodobacterales; family Roseobacteraceae; genus Ruegeria; species Ruegeria sp. N7. The sequence continues at coordinate 831 of NZ_JBQFLR010000024.1, forward strand.
GTGCGCAGGTGATGCACGCCGTTTTTCGTCTGCCATCCCATGACCGGACTGCCGGTGTGAATTTTCACCCCCAGACGGCGCGCCATGTTGACGTAGCCGAACGCCAGTTTACCCGCATGGATGCAGGTCCCGTCGGGTTCCCACATGGCACCTGCGGCCTCCATATCGCGCACGTGCTTTTCGTGAAGTTCTTCCCGGGAGAGGATGCGCGAACCATAGCCGAACACGTCGTTGAGCAGCTTGCTCTCTTTCTTGAGGGACGGCATGACCTTGTCGCGATGCGCGATGTAGTAGTGGCCACCCGGCTGGGGGTCGCAATCGATATCGTCGGACGCAATCAGATCGTTGAACAGCTGAAACGCTTCTGTGACCTCGGCATGCATGCGCTTGGCCACGTCCGTTCCCCACCGTTCGATCCATTGCGACCGCTTGAGCCGCCCGGATGAGATCTGGGCCTGCCCGCCATTGCGGGTGGAGCAGCCCCAGGAGACGGTATTTGCTTCTAAAACAACGGCTTGAATGCCGTATTCCTTGGCAAGATGAATGGCGGTCGACAGACCGGTATACCCCGATCCGATCACCACCACATCCGCATCCATATCGCTGGACACAGGTCCATCATCGGCCGGAGGTGTTCCGGCCGTTCCAATCCAATACGTGGGCGCGTGGTCGCGATTGTGACCCGGACCCGCATCAATGATCGGGTCATATTTGGGGTCATAACTGGCCTTGGGCCAGTGACGCGGGATGCTGTTATCCACCATTCTTGTTTTTCTCCGAGGCTGCGCGCAGGGCGGCGGATCAGGCTTTGGACATTGGGCGCGCTTTGCGAAGCGCCTGTTTTACAATGATTTTACCGTCACGAACGGTGAACAGATCCGCACCTTCGGCTTCGATCCGCATTCCGTTTGCGTCGGTTCCCGAGAAGGTCCACTCGGATACGGCACGATCACCGTGGACAAAGTGGCTGTGATGATCCCAATGGGCGTCTTTCATGCCTGCCCAGACGCCCGAAAACGCGGCGGCGATGGCTTCGGCACCTTCAACCTTGTTGCCGTATTTCTCGTCACCGGCCACGGTGTAGAACACGCAGTCGTCGGCGAAGTGGGTCATCACGCCGTCGATGTCGTGGCGGTTGAACGCGTCGAACGTGTCCGCCAGGTCCTGCGTGGTCAGGGTTTTGTTCATTTTGTACTTCCTTGTCAGTGGGGTTGTTACATTTCGTCCGGGTTCGGAACGATCAGTGTCGGGATCCTGGAGCGCCGCAAAACGCGTTTTGCGACCGTGCCCAGGAAGGTGTGCGAAAAGCCGTGATCATGCGCTCCCAATACGATCAGGTCGCAACCCAGTTCGACCGAGCGGCGCAGGATCACTTCTGCCGGATGGCCGTCAGTCACCTCGACCGAGGTGACCTGATCGCGAATTTTCCCGTCGTCGCCGTCGAACTGCGCCCAGAACTTGGCTTGCCGCTCGGCCAGAACCTTGCGCACCATCTCGTGACGACGCTCAATGGCGGTCTTGCGGGTCTCTTCGTTCATGATGAAGATTTCCATCGTGATCTTGGCATCCTCCGACAGGGGTTCATTCACATGCAGCACGTGAATTTCCGCCCCGGTGGCCTGCGCGATGCTTGCGGCATGGCGCATGGCGTGACCCGAGTTTTCGGACAGGTCGGTGGCAAACAGGATGTTGGTGACCATCTGTTTCATGTCGTCATCCTTTCAGATCAGTAGCCAAACAGCCGTGGAAGCCACAGCGACAGTTCAGGGAAGAAGGCGATAATGAAGATCGCCACCGTGTTTGCCGCCGCAAAAGGCAGCGCGCGCAACGAGATCTGTTCGATCGAGATGTTCGAGATACCGGATGCGATGAACAGGTTCTCGCCCAGCGGCGGGGTCTGGAACCCGATGCCCAGCGTACAGACCATCACCACGCCAAAGTGGATCGGATCGATACCAACCGAATACGCTACCGGCAGCATTACCGGAACAAGGATCAGGATGGTGGCCAGTGTTTCCATGAACATGCCGACGAACAGTAGGAAGAAGATGATCAGCGCCCAGATTACATAGAGGTTGTCGGTGAAGCTGAGCATCGAATCTGCGATGATCGCCGGGATCTGGTTTTCCACCAAAAGACGTCCGAACACCGTAGCGGTGAACAGGATCAGCAGGACGCGACCGGTCAGCCATGTGGTGGCTTCAAGCGACTGGAACAGCGACTGCCAGGTCAGTTCGCGATAGATGACTACCCCCACGAACAGGGTATAGAAGATCGCGACGATTGCAGCCTCGGTCGGGGTGAAGAAGCCGGTATAGATACCGCCCAGGATCACCAGCGGCGCCATCAAAGACCAGAACCCGCGATACATTTCGCAGCCCACATGGCGGATCGACCAGCCTTCGGCGACGCCTTTGTAGCCGCGCTTTTTCGACATGAAGTAGTTCAGGATCAGAAGGCTGGTGGCGATCAGGAAGGCGGGTACAAACCCGGCAATGAACAGTTTCGAAATCGAAACCGACTGGAAGGTGCCGAATTTCTCGACCGCTTCGGGTGGCGGGGCCATACCGAGCGCGGCAATGCCGAAGATCACCATCGGGATGGAGGGAGGAATGATAATCCCGAGGCCGCCAGAGGACGCAGTGATCGCCGAGGCATAGCCGCGCTCATAGCCGCGGTCGATCATTGCCGGGATCATCAGCATCCCAACAGCCGCGGTTGTTGCCGGGCCCGAGCCCGAAATTGCACCAAAGAACAGACAGGCCATGACCGTTGCGGCCGAAATACCACCGGTGAAAGGACCGGCCAGACTTTCGGCAACGTTGATCAGGCGTTTTGAGATACCGGCAGCCTCCATCAGGGCCCCGGCAAGGATAAAGGCTGGCAGCGCCATCAGCGGGAACGAGCCCACGGATGTAAAGGCGATCTGCACGAACTTGATCGGATTGTCGCCCAGATAGAGAAACGAGATCAGCGACGCGACACCCAGCGCCACCGTGATCGGCGCGCCAATGAGCAGCAAGAACAGAAATGATCCAAACAGGACCGTGACGATTTCGGATTCCATGGTTACCCCTCCCGGTCTCAGTGGTCTTTGGCCGCTTCGGCAGCGGCCTTGATCTCGTCCAGATCGATCTGGTCGGGATCGTGAATGTCCTCGCCTTTGACAAGGCGGCGGTAATTCACCTGAATGATGCGGAAGGTCATCAGCGCAAATGCGATGGGCAGCACCATGTAGATATACTTCATCTCGATGCCCAGTGTCTGGGATTTCCAGAACTTGTTCATCTTGTTGAAAACAAAGTCTGTCGCCAGATAGAGGAAGTAGACATTGAAGAAGAGCCAGAAGAGGTCGGCAAAGGCTTCGACATATTTGATCGACCCGTCAGGCAGGAATTTGAACTGGAACGTCACGCGGTTATGCGCCCCTTTCAGGGCGGCGTAACTTGCACCGAAATAGACGAACCATACGAACATGTAGACCGAGAGTTCTTCGATCCAGCTGACCGAAAAGCCGAAGACCTCGCGCGCGATGATCTGCACGAACAAAAGGCAGACAAAGCCGGATAAGAGTATCCGGCAGATGACACTTTCTATGTTGTCCAGAAATTTCCAGAACATGTGGTTTCACTCCTCCCTGAGATGAGAAGAGCGCCGTGGCGCTCTTCCCGGTATCGCTCTGCGGCGATTATTGCTGCACCGGCTCGCGGCCGATGGCTTCCAGAACGGTGTTCAGTTTTTCGACGCCACCGATGGAGTCGTAGAACTGGGGCCAAACGGCACCTGTTGCCAGTTCGATGAACTCGGCTTCGTCGTTTTCGGGATCGATGATCTCCATGCCTTTGGCGGTCAGCTCTTCCTTGATGGCGGCCTCGGAATCCCGCAGGAATTGTGCGGATGCCAGGGTGGCTTCTTGTCCTGCTTCAAGGAGGATTGCCTGATCTTCTGCGGACAGGTCCTGGAAGACCGCTTCTGAAACGATCAGCGGTTCAATCGAGAAGATGTAGCGCAGGTTGGTGACGTGGTCCTGAACCTCGTAGAACTTCATCGCGTTGATGGTCAGGTAAGGGTTGTCCTGCCCGTCAACCACCTTGGTTTGCAGACCGGTGAAGGTTTCCGACCATGCCATCGGCGTCGGGTTGATGCCCCATGCCTTGTAGGTTTCGATCATGATCTCGTTCTTAGGAACGCGGATGACCAGATCCTGAAGGTCAGCAACCGATTTGACCGGTTTTTTCGAGTTGGTCAGGCGGCGGAAACCGGTATAGGTCCAGCCGATGATGCGCACGCCGGCATCACGGATGGTGTTTTCGACCAGTTCCTGACCGATTGGGCCCTGGGTCAGCTTTTCGGCATCTTCCAGGCTGAGGATCACGTAAGGCAGCGTGAAAACACCGACCGAAGGCGAGAACGGCGTGATGTTGTTGATCGCCAGCAGAGACATATCCAGCGTTCCGATCGCCGCCTCGTTCACGGTGTCCTGTTCGGACCCCAGCTGACCGTTCAGAAACAGCGTTGCGGTGTGGGCACCGCCCGATTTCTCTTCCAGCGCCTTGACGAAGGCGATGCCCAGAGCTTCCTGTGCGCTTCCTGCGCTATCGCCCACTGCGATCTTGAAGTTCTTCGCATCAGCCGTGCCCGCAACCATCAGTGCAGCAACGGAAACGGCGGCGCTGATGGTGCCCAGCTTTTTGATAAATGACATGGATGTCCTCCCATTTGTCGTGTTTCGAGGTGCGCGATGGCCTGGGGAGAAGGTGGCCAGTCCGATTCTGCCTCGGCCACAAGAGGCTATCTTGCCAACATGGTTTCGTCGTTGTTAATATTTGCGTGAAAGGTTTCACAAATGTCGAACTTATAATATGAGACAAAACCCACTGGCCACCCGCATCGGGGACACGGACATCCGCCTTCTTCGGGTTTTCAAAACCGTTGCGGAAAGCGGAGGGTTTTCAGCGGCGGAAAATGAGCTCAACATCGGGAAGTCAACAATCTCGAAACACATATCGGATCTGGAGCTGCGGCTGGACTTGAAGCTGTGCAACCGTGGCCCGGCGGGTTTTTCCCTGACTGAAGACGGCGAAAAAGTGCTGGCCGCGACAGAAGACCTGCTGATTTCGGTTTCTCAGTTCAGAACCGAAGTCAACGAGATCAAGCAGCAACTGGCAGGAAGTATCCGCGTGGCGTTGTTCGATCAGTGTACCACGAACCCAGAAGCGCGCCTTGCCCGCGCCATTCACAGGTTCAACGAAGCCGCCCCTGCCATCCAGATCGAGTTGTCGATCGAACCGCCCAACGTCATTGAGACCATGGTTATCAGCGGGCAGCTGGATGTCGGGATCATCGCCCTGCACCGCCCCTCGGCAAGCCTGCATTATGCGCCGCTTTATGGGGAAAACATGTTTCTGTATTGCGGGCAGGACAATCCGTTGTTCAGCCAGTCCGCTGACACGCTGAGTTTGCGGGACATTCAGGCGTACAACTATGCGGGTCTGAACGTGAACTCGCCCAACCTGATATATGGCCAGCAACTGGGGTTTCGGCGCGCTGCCAAAGTGCAGAACGAACAGGCCCTTGCAATTCTTATTCTGTCAGGCAGCTATCTGGGCTTTCTTCCGGACCATCTGGCGCAGGAATTTGTCGAACAGGGGCTTATGAGGCAGGTGATGCCGCAGGAAATCAAATACAGAACGCGCTTTGCGGCGGTGACACGGAAACATCCGGATCCGACACGTGCGGCCAAGCTGTTTCTGGAAACCCTGCTGAGCGTTCATTCCGAGACGCCCTGAGCCCGGCCTCGCCGCCTGTTTGCGCGTGGGCACTCCGCAAGAGGATTTGTTCACTGAAGGCATACGCCAACCGGGTGTGCGCGGCCGCGCTTGTCTTGTCCACTCGGGCGTAAGGCATGAGGAAAATGGGTCCAAAACGTCTGATTGAAAACAAGTTTGACTTGGCAATTCCAGTTTGATTTCAATCGGCAAAGACCCTCACCTTTTGCCCCCAGACAACCGGAGAGCCGCATGTCATCCGACCCTGTTGCCGCCTTGCGCACTCAAACCGATCACGAGGCGCTATCATGAGCCGCGATGCCTTGCTGCAACCTTATCAGCTAAAGCACCTGACGCTGAAGAACCGGATCATGACGACCAGTCACGAACCCGCCTATCCCGAAGATGGGATGCCGACGGAACGTTATCGTGCCTATCACGAGGTGCGGGCCAAAGCGGGGGTTGCGATGACCATGACGGCGGGGTCGGCCGTTGTCAGCCGCGACAGCCCGCCTGCGTTCAACAATATCCTGGCGTACAAGGACGAGGTAGTCCGCTGGATGGCGGAGCTGACGGATGCCTGCCATGCCCATGGCTGTGCGGTGATGATCCAGCTGACCCATCTGGGGCGGCGCACGGGCTGGAACAAGGGTGACTGGCTGCCATCCCTGTCGCCGTCGCACGACCGGGAACCGGCGCACCGGGCCTTTGCCAAGAAGATGGAAGATTTCGACATCGCGCGGATTGTGACCGATTACGCCGATGCTGCCGAACGGATGCAGGCCGCCGGGCTGGATGGAATTGAATTGCAGGCCTATGGCCATCTGATCGATCAGTTCTGGTCGCCGATGACCAATCGGATGGACGCGCCTTTTGGGGGCAATCTGGACAACCGGTTGCGCTTTGGCTTCATGGTTCTGGATGCAATCCGCGACCGCGTCGGGCGCGATTTCATCATAGGGGTCCGTTACACCGCCGACGAGGTGGAAAAGGGCGGCATCACCGAAGCGGAAGGGCTGGAGATTGCCCGAAGGCTGCGTGACAGTGGTCAGGTCGATTTCCTGAACATTATTCGCGGGCGTATTCATACCGACCCGGCCATGACGGACGTGATCCCGGTTCAGGGCATGAAAAGCGCACCCCATCTGGATTTCGCCGGGCGCGTGAGGGCCGAGGTTGGGATGCCGACCTTTCACGCCGCGCGCATTCCCGATGTGGCAACGGCACGGCATGCGGTGGCCTCGGGCCTGCTGGACATGGTCGGCATGACCCGCGCGCATATGGCAGATCCGATGATCGTTGCCAAAATCCGGGCTGGACGGGAAGAGGACATCCGGCCCTGTGTCGGTGCCACCTACTGTCTTGACCGCATTTATCAGGCGGGTGAGGCGCTGTGTGTCCACAACCCGGCCACCGGGCGCGAATTGTCGATGCCGCATGTGATCCCTGCTGCTGAAACGCGCCGCCGCGCGGTGATTGTGGGCGCAGGCCCCGGCGGGATTGAGGCCGCGCGGGTCGCGGCCGAGCGCGGGCATGACGTCACCGTTCTTGAGGCCGCGCCCGAACCCGGCGGTCAGGTGCGGCTGACCGCGCAATCCCGACGCCGGTCCGAGATGATCGGAATCATCGACTGGCGCATGGCCCAATGCGCGGCGCGCGACGTGACATTTCGGTTCAACACCTTTGCGGACGCCGATGCTGTAACCGCGCTTGCGCCGGACATGGTGGTGATCGCAACCGGCGGGTTGCCCGATTTGACGGTTCTGGAGGCGGGTAACGATCTGGCGGTTACTGCATGGGATATCCTGACCGGTGATGTGCGCCCCGGCGACAATGTCCTTATTTATGACGATGCGGGGGATCACCCGGCCCTGATGGCGGCTGAGGCTATCGCACAAGCGGGCGGGCGGGTAGAAATCATGACCCGCGACCGCAGTTTTGCCCCCGAAATCATGGGGATGAACCTGGTGCCCTATATGCGGGCCCTGCAAAAAACCGGAGCCGTGTTCACAGTCGCCCGGACGCTGAAATCACTGGTGCGATCAGGCAACCAGCTGGAGGCAGCCATTGGCACGGATTACTCGGACCTGATAGAAAAGCGCCTGTATGATCAGGTGGTTGTCAATCAGGGTGTTTTACCACTGGATGATCTGTACTTCGATCTGAAACCGCTGTCGCGAAACCTGGGCGCCGTGGATTATGAAGCGCTGGTCGGCAGGTCCGGCCCCGTGTTTCCGCAATCTGTCCCAGAGGCCGGGTTTGATCTGTACCGGATCGGAGATGCCGTTTCATCACGCAACACGCATGCCGCCATTTATGATGCGCTGCGCTTGGGGCTTCGGTGGTGAGATCAATGAAGCACACCACAAGCAGCCTTTCACCTGACAGTCAGTCAAAGGACCGGACATGAGCAACACAGAGGTCATCGAAACCGTTTGGATTCCCATGCCGGACGGCGCAAAACTTGCGGCACGGCTTTGGCTGCCCGGATCGGCGCGAACAACGCCTGTTCCCTGTGTTCTGGAATACATCCCCTATCGCCGCCGGGATCGCACCCGGATGCGGGATGAAAGCATGCATCCGCATTTCGCCGCGGCAGGCTATGCGTCGATCCGGGTGGATATCCGCGGTTATGGTGACAGCGACGGGATTCCCGAAGATGAGTATTCGCATCAGGAGATTCAGGATGGGCACGACATCATCCTGTGGATTGCAGATCAGGACTGGTGCGACGGAAATGTCGGAATGTTCGGCAAAAGCTGGGGGGCGTATAACGCCTTTCAGGTGGCCGCGACCCGCCCACCAGCGCTGAAGGCGATTGCGCCGGTGATGGGAACGGATGACCGCTGGCGCGAGGATATTCACTTTTACGGCGGCTGTCTGGCCAATGACAATTTCTGGTGGGGTTCGATCATGCAGCTGTACAATGCCATGCCGCCCGACCCCGAGATCGTGGGCGCGGATCGCTGGATCGACATGTGGCGCGCACGGTTGGAGGGGGTCGAATTCTGGCCCGCCAAGTGGCTGGAACATCAGACCCATGACGACATGTGGCGGCGCGGCTCGATCTGCGAAAACTATGCGGATGTCGATGTGCCGGTGTATTTCTTTGGCGGATGGATGGACCTGTATCGCGACACGCCGTTCCGCATCGCGGAACATCTGAGCGGGCCGGTCAAGATCCTGATGGGCCCCTGGGCGCATCTGTATCCGCAAGAAGGGGTGCCGGGGCCCCGGGTCGATTTCGTCGGCGAGGTGATCCGGTTCTGGGACCATTGGCTGAAGGGGATCGACACCGGCCTGATGGACGAGCCGCCCTTGCGGTTTTTCCTGCAAGACAGTGCCGCCCCGTCCGGGACACATGTGCACCGCGAAGGGCGGTGGATCGAAGAGCCGAGCTGGCCGTCGCCAAATGTCAAGGACCAGCCCTTGTGGCTGAATGACGGAACCCTGGACGCCTCCGCCGGGTCGGGCGGGGAGATGTCGGTCTGTTCGCCACAGAATTTCGGGGCCGCAGCGGGCGACATGTGTTCCTTTGCAATACCCGGAGATATGGCAGCAGATTGCCGGATCGAGGCCGCAGGGGCGCTGCAATTCAAAGCAAAGCCCTTGGAAAAGCCCATAGATATTCTGGGCCAGCCCTCGGTTGACCTGACTGTTTCTGCCGATCGGACGCAGGGCATTGTTGCGGCCCTGCTGGTGGATGAGGCCCCGGACGGCGCGCAGACATTGATTGCACGCGGGTTCTGCAACCTGACGCACCGGATCAGTGACACTGAACCGACGCCGATTACACCCGGCGAAGACATGCACGTGACTGTCCCGCTTTATGGAACCGGTTATCGGGTATTGGCGGGTCATCGCATCGTTCTGCAAATCGCGTCTGCCTATTGGCCGGTCCTGTGGCCAGCGCCGGAACCTGTGACGCTGACGATCCGACCCGGCACGTCGCGGCTGATCCTGCCCGTGCGAAACCAGCGAGATGACGCGCCAGCCCCACGCCCGCTGCCCGAACCTCAGGGTTCCGACGTCGCCCCGCGGAAGACGAACGTTCGCTCTGGGTCGATGGAGCGTTCGGTCCACACCGATCTGACCAATGGCGCGGTGACACACAGGTATTTCCTTGACGGGGGTGTCTTTGGGCCGGTGGGCGATATTCGCCTTGACGATATCGGCACGGTGCTGAGCGATATGTCGGATCGACGCTATACCATCCAGCCGGGTGATCCATTGTCGGCAATGGCCACAATGGAGCAAACCGCCGGTTTCGACCGCGAAGGGTGGTCAGCCAAGATCTGGACCCATTCCGAACAAAGGGCGACAGCGACCGAATTTCACCTGACCGCTCGCCTAAAGGCGTGGTCGGGTGCCGATCTGATCTTTGAGGACGAACAGTCTTATGTCATCCCCCGCAACGGGATGTAGGCGCAGAATGGTTTACAGACCCGCCGGTCTTGTGGTGCGCGGCTTGGTGGGCTGCTCGCGGGATCGAAACTGTTCAGGGCTCTCATCCGGGGGCAACGTGCATCAATCGGAACCTATCTTTGAGCGGGATTGCAAAATCCTGTAGCAAGGGCGCAAGAAAGCAGGACGAAGGAGAGTTGCCATGACGAGTTTTTCCGAAAACCTGCGCGCCCTGCGGCATGAGTTTCACCGCAACCCCGAGCTTGGCTTTCAGGAGGACTGGACCAAGGCCCGGATCGCCGACCACCTGAGAAGCCTTGGCATCGAAGTGCATGAAGGTGTCGGCGTTGTTGGTGTTCTGCGAGCGGGCCATGGCAACCGGTCCATCGGTCTGCGCGCGGATTTCGACGCCCTGCCCATTACCGAGGCCAACAGCTTTGCCTACAAGTCTCGGAACCCGGGCGTGATGCATGCCTGCGGCCATGACGGCCATACGACGATGCTGCTGGGCGCGGCCGAACTTTTGGCCAGGGATCAGGGCTTTGACGGCACCGTTGTCTTCCTGTTCCAGCCCAATGAGGAGCACGGGCTGGGCGCGCGGGCGATGATTGAGGAAGGCGTCCTGCGGGATTTTCCGATTGACGAAGTCTATGGCGCGCACAATCTGCCGGGCGAACCCGTTGGACGGGTTTCAACCCGCGCCGGTGTCATTTGTTGCAGCGAAAGCCTATTCGAGGTCACCATCACCGGTCAGGGCGGCCATGCCTCGATGCCCCATGTCGGGCGCGAGACAATCACGCCCGCAGCAGAGCTTGTTCTGGCCTTGCAAACCATCGTTTCGCGAAAGCTTGCCCCATTGTCTGGCGCGGTCGTTTCCGTGACCGAGTTCATCACCGATGGGCAGCGCAACGTCCTGCCGGGTCGAACAGTGTTGAAAGGGGACGCACGGGCGATGTCCCCCGATGACCGCGCGCGGATTGAACACCATATGCGGCAGATCGCGGCGGGCGTGGCGGAAAGCCACGGTGTCGCGGTGACGGTGGAATTCCGGACCGAATTCATCGAGGCAATCAACGATACCGACGCCGCAACCCATGTGGTTTCAGCAGCAAAAACGCTGGGTCTGGAGGTTGACGGCGACCGGACCGCCATGTCGTTTTCCGAGGATTTCGCGGAATTTGCGGCTGCGGTTCCGGGGTGTTTTCTGCTGATCGGCAATGGAACCGAGGGGTCGAATGGCCGCCCCCTGCACGCGGACGATTATGATTTCAACGACGCGCTGCTGCCATTGGGGGCAAACCTGTGGGCCGAACTGGTGCGGCAACGTCTGCCAGTGACCACCTGACTGCGCAGGACGATCCGTGGATGTTTCGGATCGCTTCCTCTGGTCGCCTCAAACATTCGCCCACGGATGCCGGACTTTTCCAGAATGATCAGCGTGCCGCTTCGGTGGACACGCGTGCCGAACCCGACCATTCAGCACCGGATGCGCCGGTCAGGAACCCATCGCTTAGCCTTATATCGGGATCGTCCGTGCACAGGGCATGTTCCAGATCGCCCCGGTCAAGTTGACCATCCAGCCGCTGACGGTAGAGCGCACACAGCCTTGGGAACCCCTGAGATTGCGGCGACAGGCGCAGGGCCGAGACGCCCGCGCTTTGCAGCAACTCGACCTGATGGTCCGTGCAGGCATAGCTGTCTGACAAGGTCTGCACGCCGTTCATGGCCATGAATGGTTGTCCATCGCCGGTCAGCACATCCAGCCCGTCGGGGTCGTTTTCGCAGGCAAACTGGCAGTTGTCTTTGCTGCGCCCATGCAGGCGCGCGTGGTAACACCGGCCGGAGATGGCCAATGGCAGGCGACCATGGCCCCAAACCTCGACTGCGACACCCAGACTGGCGGCGGCTTGTGCCAGAACCCTGACCGAGGCGATTGGCAGTTCCGGTGGTAGGCAAATGCGGCGCGCGCCACGTGACGCCAGCCATGCCAATGTGCCTTCGTTATAGACATTGATCAGCGGTCCGACATCGAAATCGGTGTTTTCGGGCAGATGCGCCAGCGCGGTCAGATCGTTGATCTCGACCGTGACGCCCAGATCCGCCAGATCGGCGGTCAGCTTGCGTTCACGCCTGAGCGTCACCAGTGCAAGACTGGTCAGCGCAACCTGTTTGCCAGCCTCAACCAGCCGGGCAATCGCGTCGGGGATCCGGTCCTGATAGAACGGCAGGCGCTTGGAACAAACCAGCTCACCCAGCACGATGCGGTCGACGGGGGTTTGGGCCAGATCCTCATAAAAGGAAGTCCAGTTCTCGGCGGGCCAGAAAAACTGGTTGGGGCCAACGGTCAGTTCCATCGCGCTATCTCCAGGTTTTTTTGTAGGCGCCGGTTGTCATGGCCTGCCCTTCGGACAAACGGGCCAGCATCCCCTCGGGCAGAGGGCGCCCGGCCTCAAGCGCGTCGACAGCGGCACGGAAGTTCCGAACCACCTGCGCAACGTAGGATTTCGAGCGCTGGCGCCCTTCGATTTTCAGCGCGGTAACACCGGCCTTCTGCAATTGCGGGATCAGCCGTTCCGCGTTCAGGCTGACGGGGTCTTCGAACAAATGGCCCGTCTTTTCACCTGCGGAAAAGCACCCTTTGCACAATGTCGGGTAAGGTGCAGGCTGGTTTCGTTCGACTCGGTGGATCAGGTAGCCACCCAGACGGGTGTTCAACGCGCCCTTGTCGTTCTGGTATTCAACATGGCTGGCGGGCGAACAGACGCCATTCATGTTCGGAGACAGCCCGGTGGCATAAGAGGACAGCGAACAGCGACCTTCGGCCATCACGCAGAGCCCGCCGAACACAAAAACCTCGGTCTCGACTTCTGTTTCGGCGTTGATGGCGGCGATTTCGGGAACCGACAGCACGCGCGGCAGGACCACACGTTTGACGCCGAAGGTTTCGGCATAGAAGTTGATCACATCGGCATTCGCCGCCGCGGCCTGCACGGACAGGTGCCTGCGCAGCCCCGGATGGTTGCGCGCGGCATAATCCAGCAGCCCGATATCGGCGAGGATCACGGCATCCGCGCCGCAGGTTTCCGCGTCGGCCACCGCGCGATGCCAGATTGCTTCGCTGCCGGCGCGGGGAAACGTGTTGATCGCAACCAGTACCTTGGCCCCGTGGTCATGGGCAAAGGCAACACCCGCGCGCATTTCGGCCCGGTCGAAGTTCAGGCCCGGAAAGTTGCGCGCGTTGGTTTCGTCATTGAAGCCGCAATAGACTGTATGCGCCCCGGCCTTGACGGCTGCGCGCAAGGCGGCGGGCGTTCCTGCCGGGCAGACGATTTCCATCACCATAGTACAGCATCTTCCGGTCGAGTCAGGTACAGGCCGGTTCGACGTTCCACCAACGCGATCAGCTGCTTCAGCGGGCGCGCAAGCGGGCCGGAGAGGGCTGCGGCCTCGTGCGCGAGGTCCAGTTCCGCGTCGTCTATTGCGTTGCGCAGGGCCAGCGCCGCGGCCGTATCGCCCTCGATCACCAGATCACGTGAGAAGAACAGTGCATCGCCGTCAAATGCACCGTGAACCAGCCCAAGAAGGGCCGCCAGAGGGCCGGAAATACGCGCAACCCCTGACCCGCTGCGCCGGGTCAGTGTCACCTTTGGGGCACCGCCATTCGGATCAAGCAGCAGGACAACAGGCAAATCCGTCGGATCAAGAACGAAAACTGATCTTCCGTATGCGCCAAGCCGTTGAAACATTTCCGGGTTTTTCTTTGCGACCCGGCGCGTGAAGACCGTCAGCGACAGCGACAAGGGGCCAAGCGGCACTATCCGAAACATGGCCGCCAAAGCCGCCGGGCAGCGCGGTATCGGGTTCTGAGGAACGGGCAATGAGACCTCCTGCTGTCACAACATTATGACCTTGGATGCCTTCCTAGGGCGATCGCGGCTGGGGTGACTTGACGGTTGTCAATTCGACCCCTCGCTTTCGTTGCTAGAGGGTGGAAACCACCGTCGGAGCAGTCCCATTCGCACCCTGCCGCAATATCCCAGCCTTCGGCATTTTCTGAAATGGTGCGAAGACACCGGACAGTTCAGGCGCATCCCTGATCCGGTTTCCGTACGCCATCAGATGACCGCTGTTCACCGCGCCGTGCTTGAGGCGGGCGGGCCGGTTCTGCAATTTGACCACCCGACAGACGTGTCCACTGATCGGTTCGATACCCCCGTCGTCGTCAACCTGTTCGGAACGGCGGAACGGGTTGCTGCCGGGCTGGGTGTCACACCCGCCGGGCTTGACGATCTGGGGGCCTTTCTGGCCGCGCTGCGGTCCCCGACGCCGCCGGACGGAGTGCGGGACGCGCTGGCCAGATGGCCGATGCTGAAGGCGGCCCTGTTGACCCGACCGAAACTGGTCAGAACCGCCCCGGTGCAAAGCCTCTGCCACAGCGGAGCGGATGTGGACCTGACCGCGCTGCCAATCCAGACCCACTGGCCCGGCGATGCGGGGCCGCTGATCACGTGGCCCGTGGTTCTTACCCGGCCCTACGGCAGCGATGCAAACGCGGCGCAAGGCTATAACGCGGGGGTTTACCGTGTTCAGGTGCTGGACCGGAACCGTGTCATCATGCGCTGGCTGCCTCATCGCGGCGGCGCGGCGCATCACAGGAGCTGGGCGAGGTGCGCCGAAAAGATGCCCGTCGCCATTGTGCTGGGCGCAAACCCCGCGACTTTGTTATCGGCGGCCTTGCCCTTGCCAGAAACGGTATCCGAGCTGACATTTGCCGGTGCCCTGAACCAGAAGCGCCCACATCTGATCCCGGCCAGAACCATCCCCTTGTTGGTTCCTGCTGACGCCGAGATTGTTCTGGAAGGTTGGGTTTCACCAAGCGAGACCGCCCCCGAGGGGCCTTTTGGGGATCACACCGGCTATTACAACCCGGCTGAACCCTTTCCGGTGATGCAGGTCAGCGCTGTCACCCATCGGGACGCGCCGCTGTATCTTTCGACCTATACCGGGCGGCCACCGGACGAACCGTCAATCATTGGCGAGGTGTTCAACCGCCTGGCCCTGCCGACCATCCGCGCGCAGATCCCCGAAATCCACGATCTTTGGCTGCCGCCCGCCGCCTGTTCCTATCGAATGGCAATCGTTGCCATCGACAAACGGTATCCGGGGCAGGCCCGGCGCGTGATGATGGCCCTGTGGGGAATGCTGCCGCAATTCAGCTATACGAAAATGATCATCGCGGTCGATGCCGATATCGATCCCCGAAACTGGGAGGATATTGCTTGGGCGCTTGCCACTCGCATGGACCCGGGCCGGGACGTGATGGTGCTGGACAGGACACCTATGGATTATCTGGATTTTGCATCACCCGAACCCGGTCTGGCCGGAAAAATCGGCATCGACGCCACGACGAAACTGGGCAGTGAAACGCTGCGGGAATGGGGGACTGTGATGCACACTGCGGATGGAGATCACGCCTTTGCGGAAGACCTTGTAAACCGATTGATGCCGGAGCTGAGAGCATGACAAACGCCCGTGTTGTTTTGGGGGTATCCGGTGCGTCAGGCGCGGCGTTAAGCCTTGCAGTGGCCCGGTGCCTGGCGTCATCGGATATCGAGGCCGATCTTGTGGTCAGCGCAGCCGGGATGCGGACACTTGCGCAGGAATGCGGCCCGGACGCTTTGCAAAACCTGCGGCAACTGGTGACGCGGCATCACCCAAGCGCCGACATCGGTGCCAGCATTGCGTCCGGGTCGGTTCCGGTATCCGGCATGATCGTTGCGCCCTGTTCCATGCGAACGCTTGCCGCGATTGCGCATGGGCTGGACGATAACCTGCTGACGCGCGCCGCCAGCGTTCAGCTCAAGGAACGCAGGCCGTTGGTTTTACTGACACGAGAAGCACCGCTGACCCTGGCCCATTTGCGCAACATGACGGCGGCGGCAGAAATGGGCGCCATCATCCTGCCCCCGGTGCCTGCGTTTTATCTGAAGCCCGACGCCCTGATGGATATCGTGTCCCAGATCGCTGCACGCGCGGTGGACTGCCTGCGCAT
The DNA here is from genome assembly GCF_056531345.1 of Ruegeria sp. N7. Lineage (NCBI taxonomy): Bacteria > Pseudomonadati > Pseudomonadota > Alphaproteobacteria > Rhodobacterales > Roseobacteraceae > Ruegeria > Ruegeria sp. N7. Next base: position 17,055 of record NZ_JBQFLR010000024.1, read on the forward strand.
TTGTGACCCGGTGGCGCAGCAATGGCGCCCGCAATGCGCTGGTGGGTGAGTTCGGGCGCCTCCGGCGGGAGTATTTGGAAAAAGATGAAGTCGCCTGAAGTGCCGAGACGAGACATCTTTTGGAGCGTCTTATTGGCCTTGCCTGCCTGTAGACGGGTTTTGAGCGTTAGCGCCGCAGTCTGGCGCCCGACGGGTCAAACGGTGCCTCGGCCAGTACGCGCGCCTTGTGCGGTTTGCCGATGACCTGAATGACCATCTCATCGCCCGGCTGTGCCGTGTTTGGGTTGCGGAACCCCAGCGCCAGCGATTTCCCGACCGAGTAACCGAACGCCCCCGAGGTGACACGGCCCACGGGCGTGCCATCGGGGGTAAAGATCGGCTCGCCCCCGGTTGCGTCGGCATCTTCGGTCACATCCAGTTCGAAGACGGACAGCACCTCGCGCGCGGGGTTGTCCTTGACGGACAGATAGGCGTCTTTGTGCAGGAAATCCTTGTCCAGTTTGATCAGACCCGCCAGCCCGACCTCTTGCGGCCAGTATTCCTGAGAATACTCTCGACCCCACGAGCCATAGCCCTTTTCGATCCGCAGCGCCCCCAGCGCGCGCCCGCCCACCGGACCGCCACCAAAGTCTTTGGCGGCCTCAAGCAAGGCGGTGTAGAGCACCACCTGATCCCCCTCGGCGCAGTGCAGTTCCCAGCCCAGATCGCCGGTAAAGCTGACCCGGATGGCCACGCATTCGACGCCGGCGACCGTGATTTTCTGCGACCGCATGAAGCGGAACGCCTCGTTCGACAGATCGGCATTGGTCAGGCGTGCCAGCGCTTCGCGTGACCTGGGGCCTGCGATGTTGAACCCCGCGACGCGGTCGGTGGCGACCTCAAGCGTGGTGCCCTCGGGCATTTCCACCATTTGAAAGAAGCGCTGATGATAGCGTTCGGCCATGCCCGACCCGATCATCATGTATTCATCCTCGGCCAGCTTGGTGATGGTGAAATCACCCGCCACGCCACCGCGTACCGAGATCAGCGGCGTCAGACAGCTGCGCCCCACTTCGGTGGGCACCCGATTGGCCACCAGACGGTCCAGCCAGTCATGGGCACCGGGGCCCTTGATCACGTAATTGGCGAAGTTCGAGATATCGATCACGCCCACGCTGTCGCGCAGCATCTGCACCTCACGGCCTACGGGCTCCCACCAGTTCTGGCGGGTAAAACCGGTGGTCTCTTCCACCTCGGGTTCATCGGCGAACCAGAGCGGATGTTCCCAGCCGCAATTGAGGCCAAAGACGCAGCCCATCTGCTTCTGCATCTCATAGGCGGGGCGTATACGGGCCGGGCGGCCTGCGCTGCGTTCCTCGTTGGGGAAATGGATCTTGAAGCGGTGGGTGTAGGCATCCCGAACGCGGGCCTTGGTGAATTTCTTGTCGGCCCAGTCGCCAAACCGGGCCAGATCCCAGGCGAACATGTCGTATTGCGGCTCGCCCTCGATCATCCATTGCGCCGCCAGCAGACCCAAGCCCCCGGATTGCGAGAAGCCGGGGATCAGACCGCCGCAGAGGAAATAGTTCTTCAGCTCGGGCACCGGCCCCCAGAGCATGTTGGCGTCGGGCGACCAGATCATCGGGCCGTTGATCACGCGTTTCACCCCGGCAGTGGCCGCAACTGGCACGCGTTCGGTGGCGCGGATGACGTTTTCCATGATCCGGTCCAGATCGTCGGGGAACAAATCATGCGCGAAGTCGAGCGGCGTGCCGTCCTCGGCCCAGAACTTCATATCTTTCTCATAGGCCCCGATCAGAAGGCCGTTGCCTTCCTGCCGGAAGTAATATTCGCCGTCGCGGTCAGCGATCGAGGGCAAACGACGGCCCAGACTGGCGACCTCGTCGATGCTTTCGGTCACGAAATACTGATGCTCGGTCGGTTGCAGCGGCAGGGTCAGACCCGCCAGCGCCGCTACCTCGCGGCCCCAGAGACCGGCGGCGTTGACAACCCATTGCGTGTGAATGTCGCCTTTGGGCGTGCGCACGATCCAGCTGCCGTCGGGCTGTTTTTCGGTCGCTGTCACCGGGCAGAACCGTTCAATAGTGGCCCCCATCGCACGGGCCCCGGCGGCATAGGCATGCGGCACGCCCGACGGGTCGACATTGCCGCCATCGGGTTCGTACATGATGCAGCGGATGTCATCGAACTGCGCCAGCGGGTGCAGTTCCTTGGCTTCTTCACGGCTGACTTCGTAGAAGTTCAGACCATAAAACCGGGCTTTCGCCTCTTGCAGGCGCAGCTGGTGCTCACGCTCTTCGGTCTGGGCCAGATAGAGCGAGCCGGGCTGGAATACGCCGCAGCTTTGGCCGGTTTCCTGTTCCAGCTGTTTATACAGATTCATCGTATAGTGCTGGATGCGGGTGATGTTGTTGTTGTCGTGCAGCCCGTGGATATTCGCCGCTGCGTGCCAGGTCGAGCCGGAGGTCAACTCGTTCCGTTCCAGTAGGACAACGTCGGTCCAGCCAAGCTTGGCCAGATGGTACAGGATCGAACAGCCGGCAAGGCCCCCTCCGATCACGACAGCTTGTGCATGGGTTTTCATGAGTGCTTGTCCCTTGGTCCGCCGCAGCTCAGGCGGCGATTTCTTTCATGACAGCCAGAAATCTGGCGACTTCGCCGATCGAGTTGTAGTGGCACATCGAGACCCGGACGCAGGCGTCATAACCCAGCGGCGTCAATATGTTGCCAGAGTAATGGTCGGCCTTGCGCAAATGGGTGCGAATACCCTCATCGTTCAGCCGTTTGACGACATCCGCCGAGGCCACGCCCTGCACGCGCAGCGACACCAGCCCTTCGCGAGCGGGGTTGTCGGCACCGCCCAGAATGGTGACCTTCTCCATCTCGGCCAGACCGCTCAGGTTGCCGGTGCCGTGGATCATCGCGTCGGTCAGTGCCTTTTCCTGCACGTGGATGGCTTCGCCCGCTGCCAGAAATCTGGCACGCCGGTCGGTGGCGTCGCTGACCTGACTGCCAAGCCATTCGAAGTAAGACACAACGTCGGACATGGTCGCATAGGCCCCTGTATCGCGCGTTCCCATTTCCCAGTTATCTGCCGGACCGTCCAAAAGGGCATTGTGTTCAAGCCGCGTCAGCCGGTCGGAAATCCACGCAACGCCGTAGCCATGGCGTGAAAACACCTTGTAGGGCGAGATCACGTAGCCGTCGACGTCATACGCGCTGAGATCGATCCGGCCATGGGCGGCGTGCTGGATGCCATCGACAATGATGAAACAGTCTGGCGCCACGGCGCGGATCGCCTGCGAAACAGCGGCCACATCGACGCCCATGCCCGTCACGGGTGAGGTGTGCAGGATTGTCGCCACTTTGGTGTCGGGGGTGACGGCCGCAGCATAGGCGTCGGCTGTCACGGTGCCGGTATCGTCATCGTGGGGCACCAGCACATGGGTCTGCCCGGCGATGCGAGCCCAACGATCACAGGCTGACCGTGTGGCGGGGTGTTCCAGTGTCGACCCCAGCACAATCCCCGGACCGGTTCCCAGACAGGCGTTCATGATCAGCCGGAACAGAAGTTCGGTGCCGCTTTCACCGACAAAGAACTGACCACCGGGTGCATTCATGAAATCCCGCATATCGGCCTTGGCCGCGTTGATCGTGGCAACCAGCGCATGAGACCCCGGATTGTCGCGCCCCTGATTGTCGGGGATGGCGGCGTGACGTGCCGAGCTGTCCAGCACGGATTTCAGTGTCAAAGCCCCGCCGGCGTTTTCGAAAAATATCCGCTCGCCCTGTTCGGGGCAGTGATCGATCTGGGCAAAACGGTCGCGGATCTGGTTCAGCAGATTTTCCGAAATTTGGCTCATGAAAAGAGGCACCTTTGTATTTTGTGAACGTATGATGTTTCAGACAAGCCTAAGATGGTTTCCCCGCGGGGCAGGCCAAATTTCCCGTGACTGTGCGGCTGGTTCAACATGTGCTTCATTCCCGAGCGGCCCTTATTCCGACTATGGCGTAGAGGGCGCGGTATCTTGTTCCTTTGCGACGTAAATACAGTCACGTCTGCGACACGGCGCGTTGGGTGGGCTGGAATACCCGCCCCATATGCCGGTGCGCACCCGCCTTTGATGCGGGCAGCCGACCGGGGCGGGTTCCATGCTTTTGCCTGACCCAAGGCTATAGCAGATCAAACAACCGCCCCGGAACAGTCCCGTGCCTTGGCAGGTCAAGCGCCCGCATCAGGGCAAACATCATGGCCTGATTGGACGTGACGACAGGTTTATCAAGGGCCGTTTCGATCCGGTCTATGGCCTCGACCGCGCGCATGTCGGTGCAGCTGAGTATGATGGCCTCGGCCTTTGGGTGGTCGGCCTGCATGGCAAGGTCGAAAACCTCGTCCGGGGTCAGTTCGCCCTGCCCGTAATTGCCCAGCTCGCGGCCGATATCGGCGCATTTCACCGTTGCGATCCGGTTCTGCGTCAGAAAATCCATGGCCTGCGTGTTGATCTCGCCCAGATAGGGTGAGGAAAAACCGACCCTGGACACGCCAAGCGCATGGACCGCGCCAACCAGCGCCCCTGCCGCGGTAATACACACGGCGCCCGACGCGGCCCTGATGTCCTGCGCCAGCTTTCGATCAAAGGACGGGCCATGGGTCAGCGTGGCCGAGGTACAGCCATAGAGCACCACATCGGGCCGAACGCCCGAGATCATCTTGAGGTCATGGCTGATATCCGAGGCCCCCAGACCCGCCATTTGATCTGATCCGGGGATCTCATCCACGTCATAGCCACCCATTCGCTGAAAATGCACCGTCGTGTCCGGGCAGCGCATCAGTATCATGTCAGCTTCGAGATTGGTGTTGGTAAAGGGCACCAGCACTCCGATTTTGGCCCGTGTCCGGGTTTCAAAGGTCATGACGTCACCTCTTTCAGAACAGTCAGGCAGCGCTCCATCACTGCCGTGTCGCAGATCGTGGCGCGCAGGCAATCCGCGAGGCCATAGCCGCCCATTCCGCGCATGAGCAAACCCGCTTTGCGCAACGCGGCATCCGCTTTTTGCGCCGTCGCGGCATCGGCAAAGCGGATCAGGACAAAATTGGTGTGGCTGCGCGGAACAGATAATCCCAGCTCCCGGCACCCGTCGGCAAAGCGATCCCGGATGGTGGCGGTTCTGGCAACCGTGTCGCACATGTGGGGCTGATCCTGCATCGCTGCCGTTGCCATGGCCTGAGAGAGGGTCGATACGTTGTTGGGGTTGAGCAGCTTTCGCAGCTCAATCGCGACCTCTGACGGGAACAGACCCCAACCCACGCGCGCGCCCGCCAGACCGTAAGCCTTTGAAAAGGTGCGTATGACCACGGTATCCCCACGTGCAACGAGGGCAAAGATTTCAGCCGGGTCGTGATCGCGATCGGCGAATTCGGCATAGGCCTGATCGACCACCAGCAGCACGTTCCCGGGCAGGGTGTTGCGCAGGCGGATGATCTCGGCGTTCGGGATCAGGGTGCCGGTCGGGTTGCCGGGGTTGCAGACAAAGACGATCCGGGTATCAGGCGTGACAGCGGCCAGAATGTCATCGACCGAGACGGTCAGATCAACCTCGCGCGCTTTCACATAGTCTGCCCGCACCTGCGCCGTGGCTGAGGCCACATAGGCATAGCCGTAATCCGTGCCCAATACATGGTCGCCCGGCCCTGAATAGGCGCGGATCAGGCAGCCGATCAACTCCATCGATCCGGCACCGCACAGGATGTTGTCGGCTGGTACCCCGTGCACCTGAGCGATGGCGGCGCGCAGGTCCGACCAGTCGGGATCGGGATAAAGCGGCATCCGGTGCAATGCCGCCTGGCCCGCCGCAGTTGCGGCAGGGCTGACCGGAAAGGCGCTTTCATTCTGGGCCAGAGATACAGTGTCCGGCGCGCCCAGATCGGCCAGCGCATAGGCCGCCATGGCACGAATGTGACCAACTGCGCGGATCATGAGGCACCCCCATAGGCTTTGGCCCCTTCTTCCGTGACCAGCCCGCGCCTGAGGTCCAGCGCCAGCGCCTCGGGGTCGCGCGCGGCCGGATTGCCAAAGCCGCCGCCGCCGGGGGTGTCGAAGATCAGGTAATCGCCGCTTTCCACGCGCAGCTCGCCCTTGCCCGGAATGTCTGCGCCGCCATCGCGGAACCGGATACGCCCCGGTGCGCCGGGCAGGCCGCCCATGCGACCCAGAGCGGGGAATTTCAGTCGTTCAACCGACAGGAAGACGATGAAGGGGGCATCGTTCGCGGACGTCATCTCGATCCGCTGACCCAATCCGCCCCTGAACTGGCCCGCGCCGCCCGAGTCGGGCAACAATTCGCGTCGCCACATGATCACGGGTGCGACACTTTCGGTTATCTCGACCTGCGAGCCGAACACCCCCGAAGGGTAGGCTGTCGCGGACAGGCCATCCGCGTGGGGTCGCGCCCCGGTGCCGCCATTGTGAACGGGTTCGATGGCAAATTCGCGCCCGCCATTCGACGCCACTTCGGGAGCGTGGCGCATTGGCAGGTCGAACATGCACGAGGCCCCTTCGGCAGGCACCTGTTCGGGCAGCGCCTGATGCAGGCAGCCCAGAACCAGATCCGGTGTGACCTGTCCCAGCGTATGCCGCATGGCCACTGGCACCGGATGCTGGGCGTTCAGGATGCAACCCTTGGGGCCTTCCACCGTGAAAGGTTCCAACGAGCCTGCGTTGTTCGGGATATCCGGCCCGACGATGCAACGCAGGGCAAAGACCGTATAGGCGGTGGCATAGTTCAAAGGCACGTTGATGCCCTTTTTCGAACACCCGGACGTGCCCGTGAAATCAACATGCATCCCGTCTTTGGTGACGGTGAGCGTCGCGTGCAGCTCCAGCTCGGCCTCATAGCCGTCCATGTGCAGCACGTTTTTGTAAACGCCTTCGGGCACCTCGGCGATGGCCTGCAACGCGCCTTTGCGCGAGGTGTCGATGATATAGGTGCCAAGCCTGTCCAGATCATCGATCCCGAACTCCTCCATCATCGCAACAAGGCGGTTCACCCCGGCCTCGCAACAGGCGATCAGGGCGTAGATGTCGCCCTCATTGGCCACAGGCTCGCGCGAGTTGGCGCGGATGATATCCATCAGCAGCGCATTGGGCGTTCCGGCCTCGACCAGTTTGCAAGGCGGGATCAGCAGGCCTTCGTCATAGATGTCCGAGCCTTCAGGTCCCATACCCAGACCGCCCAGATCCACCAGATGCGAGGTGCAGGAGGTAAAGCCCACCACCTTGCCGTCCTTGAACGCGGGCATCATCAACAGGAAGTCGTTCAGATGCCCCGAGGCCAGCCACGGGTCGTTTGTCATGTAGATGTCGCCGGGGCGCATGTCCTGCACCGCGAAACGGGCGCGCAGGTGCAGCACGGCCTCGGCCATGGTGTTGATATGGCCAGGTGTTCCGGTCACGGCCTGCGCCAGCATCCGGCCATTCACGTCGAATATCCCGGCGGAAATGTCACCGCATTCACGCACGATGGGCGAAAAAGCTGCGCGGATCAGGGTCTGGCCCTGTTCTTCGACCACAGCCAGCAGACGGTTCCACATCACTTGCAGGCGGGCGGGGGACAGATCAGCGGTCATCATGCGCCTCCTTTCTGGTCCTGTATCAGGACAAGGTTGCCGATTGCGTCCATCTGGGCCGAGAAATCGGCGGAAACGAGTGTGGTTGTTTGTGGTTCATGGATCAGCGCGGGGCCTGCCACATGGTCACCGGGGCGCATATCGGCGCGGGCGAGAAAGGCGGCCTGTTTTACCGTGCCATCCAGATCACAGGTGATGGGGCGCGTCTGCGTGACCTGAAATGCGGTTTTGCCCGGCGTTTCCAACACCGTAGGCACCGCTTTGTCCGGGGTGGCAACGCGAACGGCCCAGTTGAGAACCTCGATCTTCATCCCCGGCACAGGACGTGAGAATTGTTTGCGGTATTCTTCTTCGAATGCGGCTGTCAGCGGGGCGATATCCGGGCGTGTCAGGGCGCGGTCCGGCAACGTAATCTCGATCTCATGCCCTTGCCCGCTATAGCGCATGAAGGCGGTGCGCAGGGTTTCGGTGGGTGCATCCCCTGCCCCTTGGGCGACGACCTCTTTTGCTTCGGCAATCATCGTATCGAACAGGGCGTTCACCCCGTCCATGTCCATGCTGTCGAGCAGAGAATAGCGCGAGCGGACGATTTCGAAAGATACCGGGGCAAACAGGAACCCAACCGCCGAACCGACACCGGGATTGGGCGGGATCACGATACGCGACACCCCGGCGGACCGGGCGACGCGGGTGGCATGCAGCGGCCCGTTGCCACCAAAGGCAATCATGGTGCGCGGGCCGAGGTCCTTGCCGCTTTCAACCGCATGCATCCGCCCGGCGCTGGCCATGCTTTCGACAACGATGCGGCTGACCCCATCTGCCGCACCTGTCGCATCCAGCCCCAGTTTATCCCCGATCACACGTCTCAGGGCGGCCTTGGCGCCAGCAGGTTCCAGCTGGATATGCCCCTCGGCAAAGGTGTCGGGCACGATATAGCCCAGAGTGATGTCGCTGTCGGTCACGGTCGGATTGACGCCGCCGCGCATGAAAGCGACCGGCCCGGGCTCCGAGCCTGCCGATTTTGGCCCGACCGTCAGACGCCCGAGACGGTCAACACCCGCGATCGAACCACCACCAGCACCAATTTCAATCATCTCGATCACCGGAATGCGCACCGGCATTCCCGACCCCTTGATAAACCGTGCCGCGCGGGCGATTTCGAATGAGCGCGAGGTCTGGGGGCGCGCCTTGTCGATCAGGCAGAGCTTGGCCGTGGTGCCACCGACGTCAAATGACAGGACCTGATCCAACCCGGCACGCGCGGCGATGCGGGCGGACAGAATAGCCCCACCGGCAGGGCCGGATTCCACCAGACGAATGGGGAAACGCGTGGCGGTGTCGATCGTGCACATACCACCGCCTGCCGTCATCATCAGGATCGGACAGGTTACGCCCTCGGCCGTGAACTGATCCACAAACCGGGTCAGATAGCTATCCATCAGCGGTTGAATATAGGCGTTGGCTACAGTGGTGCAGAGCCGGTCAAACTCACGCGCTTCGGGGCTGACATCGGACGAGATCGAGACGGTCAAACCGGGGCGGTGTCGCGCCAGAACATCGCGCAAACGCCATTCGTGGGTCGGGTTGGCGTAAGAGTGCATCAGGCAGATGGCCACCGCCTCGGCCCCGCTGGCGTCAATCTCGGCCAGCAACCGGTCTACTTGCCCTTCATCCAGTTCAATCAGCACCTCGCCTTCTGCCGACATGCGTTCGCGTATGGTCAACGAGCGTTCGCGCGGCACCAGCATGTCCGGCTTTTCAAGATTGATGTCGTATTGTGAATACCGACGTTCGTACCCGATATCGAGAATATCGCGGAATCCTTCGGTGCAGACCGTGGTCACGACCGCCCCGCGCCGTTCGATCAGCGCGTTGGTTGCCAGAGTGGTTCCGTGAATAAATCCGGTGACATCATTCAGCGACCGGCCAGCCTGCGCCATGACGCGCCGTGCGCCCTCCAGTGCGCCTTCTGCCGGGTTCTGGTGGGTGGTCAGGGTTTTGGTGGAGGCCAGTATCGTCTCATCACCCGAGACGAGGACCGTGTCGGTAAAAGTGCCGCCAATATCGATGGCGAGGCGCAGAGCGGTTGTCATGAGGTATTCCGTTGTCGTCTGAAAGCAGGCAGGCAGAACGGCCCCGCAGGGCGGTTACCGGCGCGTCGTGACCAGATCACAGCCGGTCGCACGGCGATCCAGACGGGTGGGAATACACTGACAGGTCATACAGTTTTGTCCCCTACTGTGCCCCGCTTCACTAGCTGGTTTACGACAGATTGGCCCGCAAGCGACACATTTGTCACCGCAGAGGGTTCTGCCCTGAACCTGCCTGGGGTCAGTCTAAGGGTGCTTTAGGTGAACCGTTTCGCCGGTTTGCAGGGCCTGCTGCGCCGCCAATCCCATTCGCACCGCCCACAGACCGTCTTGCACTGTTACATCCGGTTCGGCCTTGTGCCCGCGCACCAGATCCAGAAACCCCCTGTGCTGATAATAGGTCGAGCCGTTGTGGTCACCGGCAGCCAGCAAGCGGGGATCGACAGGGATGTCGTGCGATATTGGCCCCTTGGGGTCCCGCGGGCTGACGATGACCTGCGGCACTGGCGGTGTTCCCAGATGGTCGGGCCAGAACCGTCCCGGCCCCGGCACCAGAGCCTCGACCTTGGCGTTGGGCCCGATGGCCGAAATCTCTTCCTGATAGCGGGCGCCTTCGGCGAACATGCACAGCTCGAGCATCGCGCGCGCGCCATTGGCGAAATCGACCAGAACATAGCCATGATCCAGTATATCGGGTGTTTCGCCCCCGTAGGTTTCGTCCAGATGGTTCACCGCCTGCCCGCCGCTTGCGGTGATCCGCACAGGGTCGGATTGCAGGATCAGCCGCATCAGATCGAAGAAGTGGCAGCATTTCTCGACAAAGGTGCCGCCGGTGTTGCGGTTGAACCGGTTCCAGTCGCCGACTTTCCGCAGAAACGGAAAGCGATGTTCCCGGATCGACAGCATCCTGACCCCGCCTGTGTCCCCGATCTTGTCGATCAGGGTCGCGATGGGCGGCATATAACGGTATTCCATCGCAACCCAGATCGGGTGTGGATAGTCACGCTGTACCTTCGCTAGCCTTGCGGCGTCCTGGGGGTTGGTGAACAGGGGCTTTTCCACCAATAGCGGCAAGGGGCGCGTTTGCGCGATTTCACAGATCTGGTCGACATGCAGGTGATTTGGGCTGGCTATGACAAGGCAGTCCAGGTCTTCGATATCCAACACCTCTTGCACCGAGCGTGCCATAACCGCCTCCGGCGCAATCGCCTGCGCGGCTTTTGCCATCCCGGGATCGGGTTCGAATATCGCTGCGACACGCGTGCCGTCCAGCAGGGCGATGTTGTGCAGGTGTTCCTGCCCCATCATGCCACATCCGATCAGCCCGTAATTGATGGTCTGGGTCATGCGCGTTTCCTTTTACTTCAGACGTTGGACATAGGTGGCCCGGTCCGGGTCGAACCAGGTCTTTGAAAATTCGACAGGTTCGGCCTTGTCCGACCAGCTGAACCGTTCGATATAGCCCACCGTTTCACCGGCGGCTTTGGTGAACGCCGCGGGGGTCCAATCGGGCAGCTGGCCAATCGATACGCGATCTTCGGCCCGTGATATCCAGAAACCCAGCTGGTGCTGATAATAGCGGTAGAGCGAGTCCGACAGCAGGCTTCGCTTGATCAGGCCGGCTGATTCGTCCAGCCAGATCTCCTCGACCGCGATGATTGTGTCATTCAGATAGCGCATCCGACGTACGCGCGATCCGGTGTCCGAGGTGCCAAAATCCGGCAGATCGGAAGGTTTTTTCAGATGATCGACCGACAGGATATCCGCACGCGGCAACCCGCCCCCTTGGGGCAGTTCCAGCCGGAACATCGCGTAGACGCTGTTCTGGGTTCCGGTCTCGCGGATGTAATTTCCTGACCCCTGAATACGCTCCAACATGCCTTTTTTCTCAAGCTCGGCGAGCGATTTTCGCAGCGTGCCGACCGACACGTTCAGCTTGGCCGCCATGTCGCGTTCCGGGGGCAGACGCTCACCATCGATCAAACGACCCGCAGCGACATCGCGGATCAGCAGCTCGGCAATCTGAACGTAGATAGGCAGGGCATTGGGGTTTCGGGTGTTGGGGGGCATTTCAGGCGCTTCATTCGGTCGCAGGAAAAATTGATACACTATTGATCTACATCAATGTGATTGCTACGCAAGAGGAAAGTAAAAGATGCACGGAGCGTGAATCAAATGACCATCGTCCCCATAACATCCCCTGATCTGGATGCGGCCGAGGTTTCGTGGTTCGCCGCCTTATGTTCGGACGATTATCAGTTCCTGGGTGTGCCTGATGGTGATCTGCGGTCCAGCTGGGAGCATTGCTCGGCCATCGTGAAGGAGGCCGAGGCGCAGGGGTTCCGCAACATCCTGTGCCCGTCATCGTATCAGGTTGGGCAGGACACGCTGAGCTTTGTCGCCGGTTGCGCGCCGATCACGCAGAAGATCAACCTGTTGGCCGCTGTGCGCTGCGGCGAGATGCAGCCGATCATGCTGGCCCGCACGATCGCGACTTTGGATCACATGTTGAAGGGGCGGCTGACCGTCAACATCATTTCATCCGATTTTCCCGGCGAAAAGGCCGACAGTGCCTATCGTTATCAACGGTCGCGCGAAGTGGTCGAGATCCTGAAACAGGCCTGGACGCAGGAGGAAATCAACCATGCGGGCGAGGTCTACAACTTTACAGGTCTGACAACCGACCCGGCGCGACCCTATCAGACTGGCGGGCCGCTGCTGTATTTCGGCGGTTATTCGCCCTCGGCGCTGGAGCTGTGCGGCGAGCATTGCGATGTGTACCTGATGTGGCCGGAAACCAAGGATCAACTGGCCGAGCGGATGAAAGCTGTTCATGCAGTGGCCGAAAATTATGACCGTACGCTCGACTATGGCTTGCGGGTTCACATGATCGTTCGCGATACCGAAGCCGAGGCGCAGGAATACGCGGATTACATCGTTTCAAAACTGGATGACGACTATGGCCGCGCGATCCGCGAACGGGCGTTGGATGCAACGTCGCTTGGCGTAGCGCATCAGGCCAGGAATCGTGATCTGGCGGATAAGTACGGGTATGTGGAACCCGGTCTGTGGACCGGCGTCGGCCGCGCCCGCTCGGGCTGTGGTGCGGCACTGGTTGGATCAACCGATCAGGTCATGTCAAAGATCGAAGATTACCGGAAGATGGGCATTCGCGCGTTCATCTTCTCAGGCTATCCGCACATGGATGAGGCCATGCATTTCGGTGCTCGTGTGATGCCGCATCTGAAAACCTGCTCGCTTACCGAAGCCTACGGGCGTGTGCCCAAGACACCCCCGGCCACACCGCTGGGCAACGGAGTGCGCCGCTGATGCAACGCGTGAAACTATCCCCGACGCTGGAAATGAGCCGCCTTGTCTATGGCATGTGGCGGCTGGGTGACGATAGCGACACCTCGGCAGGGCATGTCGAGGCCAAGATTCAGGCCTGTCTTGATCAGGGCATCACCACCTTCGATCAGGCCGATATTTATGGCGGTTACGCGGCCGAAGCCGTTCTGGGCAACGCCTTGCGCGCCAATCCCGGCCTGCGCCAGAAGATGGAGATCGTCACCAAATGTGACATCGTCGCACCTGTGGGGCGGCATTCCGATGCGAAGGTCAAATACTATGACACCTCACGCGCGCATATCCTGAAATCCATCGACATGTCCCTGTCGGAAATGGCCATCGACCACATCGATCTGCTGCTGATCCACCGTCCTGATCCGTTCATGGACCACCACGAAACCGGGGCTGCGCTGGATGAGGCTGTCGCCAGTGGCAAGGTGGGCGCGGTTGGTGTTTCGAACTTCCGCCCGTGGGACTGGACCCTGCTGCAATCGGCGATGAAAACCCGGCTGGTCACCAACCAGATCGAGATCTCACTGGGCGCGATCGCCCCTTTCACCAATGGCGATCTGGCGTTTCACCAGCAGCATGGGCACCACCTTATGGCGTGGTCGCCGCTGGGGGGTGGGCTGCTGATGGCCGGAAACCCGCCCGTCGGGGTTGTTGCTGATGAAATCGCGGAGGAGTTCGGTGTAGACCGGGCCGCTGTGGCCGTCGCCTTCCTGCTGGCTCATCCGGCGGGCATTCTGCCGGTTCTGGGCACCAACAACCTGAACCGTATCAAACGCATCTCGGACGCGCTGAAAGTCACAATTGATCGCGAAACCTGGTTCCGCCTGTACGAGGCGGCGCTGGGGCATGAGGTAGCATGATGAACGCAATCTCAAGAAACATGACCCACACCTTTGTGCCACATAAGGACGACACCCGGACCCTGCGGGATGCTTTTGGTCGGTTTGCAACCGGCGTTACCATCGTGACATGCGACAGCGGTGATGGCCCGATCTGCATCACAGCCAACAGCTTTTCGTCGCTGTCGCTGGACCCGCCACTGATCATGTGGGCCGGCGACCGCAACTCGCGCCGGTTCCCCTATTTTCGCGCGGCACCGCATTTCACGGTGCATGTGTTATCGTCTGCGCAGGCTGAGCTGTGTTTTGGCTGCTCGAAAGATGCCCATGCCCTGCGCGACATCCGGCACGAGCGCTGTGCAAACGGCACCCCGCTGCTGTCGGATTGTCTGGCACGGTTTGAATGCGAACAACATGCCTATCACGACGCGGGCGATCACGTGATCGTGGTGGGCAAAGTCCTGAAGGCCAGCATGAGCGACGGCGACGCGCTGACGTTCTATGCCGGGAAAATGGGCCAATTCGCGCAGCACTAAGCGCGATCTGACGACCGCGGGACACACCTGCGGCTGAACAAGGGAGGATCCGCATGGGCGGACTGGCATCGGTGCTTGCGCCGATTGCATTTGTAAACGAAACCGTGCTGCGTCTGGGCCGCGCGGTTGGCGTTGTTGCGATTGCATTCATGGTCATCGCAATCCTGATTCAGGTGTTCTTCCGATACGTTCTGGGCAACGCCCTGCCTTGGCCGGATGAGGCCGCGCGGTTCTGCATGTTGTGGATGACCGGGTTGATGGCACCGACGGCCTTTCGGCGCGGCGGTTTTGTAGCTATCGACATGCTGCAACGGTTTCTGCCGCGTATGCTCGGCCTGTCGCTCAATCTGTTCCTCCTGCTGATCTCGCTGGCCGTGCTTTTGGTTGCGGTCAATATCGGCTGGTCCGAGGTCACGGGCTTTGGCGGCAGGTTCGCCACCGCCGCCCTGTACCTGCCGACATCGCTTGGGTTTGACGAGTGGTATCGCATTCCGCGCAGCTGGATGATGGCTTCGCTGCTGGTGGGCATCATTCTGCTGATCTCGGTCAATATCGAGCTTATCCTGCGTTCCGTGGTCACCTTGCTTGGCGGCGCGCATCTTTTGCCGGACATTCCCGACGCAGCGATGGGGGCCGAATAGATGCTGATCTGGTTCCTGCCTACGTTCCTGATTTTCCTGCTGATTGGCCTGCCGGTCTTTTTCGCGCTTCTGGCGGCGCCCGGCATCCTGCTGTGGCTGAACGGACAGACGAATGACATCACCCTGCTTTATCGCAATGTCTACAACGGCATGGACAGCTTTCCGCTGATGGCCATCCCGTTCTTCATGCTGGCCGGGGAAATGATGAACCGTGGCGGCATAACCATCCGCCTTGTCGAATTCAGCCAGGCCCTGATGGGCCATCTGCGCGGCGGGCTGGCGCATGTAAATGTGCTGAGCTCGATCCTGTTCGCGGGCCTTTCGGGATCTGCGGTGGCTGACACGTCCGCCCTGGGGTCGATGCTGATCCCGGCGATGGAAAAACAGGGCTACACCCGAAAATTCGCCGCCGCCATCACAGCCGCAAGTTCGGTGATCGGGCCGATCATCCCGCCCTCGGGCATTATGATCATCTATGCCTATGTCATGGGTGAAAGCGTGGCCGCCTTGTTCCTTGCGGGGATCGTGCCCGGAATCATGGTGGGTGTCGGCCTGATGGTGATGATCAAGTTCATGGCCGACAAGTACGATTTTCCCGTCGCCAGCCGGAAATACACATGGGATGAGCGGCGCAAAGCCAGCCTCAAGGCGTTCTTCCCGCTGATGACGCCTGTGATCATTCTGGGCGGCATTCTGGGGGGCATCTTTACTCCGACCGAGGCCGCCGCTGTTGCTGTGGGCTACGCCTTTATCATCGGATTTTTCGTTCTGCGTACACTGACCCTGAGGGAAATTCCGGATGTTCTGAGCAATGCAGGTATGACGTCGGCTGTGGTGCTGCTGCTGGTTGGCGCAGCAATGGCGTTCAAGACCGTGGTCAGCCTGAGCCACGCCCCGGAACAATTGGCCTCGTTGATCCTCAGCCTGTCGGAAAATCCGCTGATCCTGTTGTTTCTGATCAACCTGTTGTTGTTTATCGTCGGTATGTTTCTGGACGCAGGCCCCGCGATCATCATCCTTGGCCCGATCCTTGGTCCCATTTTCACTGGCCTCGGCGTAGACCCGATCCATTTCGCCATCATCATGAGCGTCAATCTGACCGTCGGCCTTGCAACGCCCCCCATGGGGCTGGTGCTGTTCGTGGCCGCCGCCGTGTCGCGGGAGCGGGTCGAGACGATCGCCAAGGCGATCCTGCCGTTTCTGGCGGTCGAAATCATCGTGATCTTTCTGATCACCTACATCCCCGCACTATCCATGACGATCCCGAGGATAACGGGATTTGCAAACTGACTGAGTATCACAGGGAGGAAACGCATGCTCGGAAACTTCATCAAAACAGCGGCGATTGCCACATCGCTTGTGGCCGCGTCTGCGGTCGCTGCGGTGGCTGCGGACTATACGCTGCGCGCCACTGCCAATTCGAACGAAAATGACGAGGATTACGACGGTCTGATCGTTTTCAAGAACTATGTCGAGGCGGCGTCGAACGGCGCCATCGAGGTTGAGCTGTTCATCGGCACCCAGCTGTGTTCGAACGGTGCAGAGTGCCTACAAGGCGTGGCGGATGGCACCATCGATATCTATATCTCTACCTCGGGCGGTGCCTCGGGCATCTTCCCCTATGTGCAGGTTCTGGACCTGCCGTATCTGATGGCCGATGACCGGATCGCCGAGCATGTTCTGTCGGGCGATTTCACCCGCACCATGCGCGACATGGCGCTTGAGGATTCCGGAGGCGCGATCCGCCTGATGACCATCGGCAACACCGGTGGCTGGCGCAACTTCGCCAACACAAAACACCGCGTCGCAGAGCCTGCCGACATGGAAGGTCTGAAAATCCGCACTGTTGTCGCCGACCTGCCGCAGGAACTGGTCAAGGCCCTGGGCGCGTCACCTACACCGATCCCGTGGCCGGAACTCTTCACCAGCTTCCAGACCGGCGTTGTCGAGGGGTCAAAGAACGGCATCACCGACATCATGGGCATGAAGTTCCCGGATGCCGGCCTGCAGTATGTCACCCTGGACGGGCACGCCTATATGGGTGCGCTGTGGTGGATGAACAACGCCAAGTTCCAGGCGATGCCGGAAGATATGCGTCGGGTCGTTGTCGATGGGTTCTACGCCCTGCAACAGGCCACCTTTGCCTCGCCCAAGCGCAAGTCGATCCAGGCATATGAGGACTTCGTCGCAGGTGGCGGCGACCTTTATGTCCCGACGCCCGAGCAGAAGGCAGCGTTCAAAGCTGCGGCTTCGCCTGTCTATGACTGGTTCCAGACCAATGTTGCCCGTGGTGATGAAATCTTTGCCGCGCTGACCGAAGCGGTCGCGGCGGCTGAGGCGGACGTGAACGCCTCGCGCAATGCGGACCTGAACTAAACGGATGGGTCGGGCCTTGTGGCCCGGCCCTTATCGAAACGGGTACATCCACCCTTTGTAGTCGTTGACCAGAACATGCGCCTTCTCGATCTGCTCCGGCGACATTTTCTTGATCACTTCCTCAAGGCTGATCGCCGCATCGGGATCGCCGCCAATGGCGCTGAGCGTGTACCACATATAGGCCCGCACCAAATCGGGCGCGGGCATTCCCAGACCCAGTTCATAGTACCAGCCGACCCCCGACTGCGCCCCCGGATGCCCCTTCATCGAGGCACGCAGATACCATTCAAACGCCCTTTCATGGTCCTGCTCGACCCCAAGACCCAGCCCGTACATCACACCAATCAGTTCCTCGGCCTCGGCATTGCCCGACCGGGCGGCGGGCAGCAGTTCCGCGCGCGCGGCTTCAAACTCTCCGGCCTCCATCATGTCACGGGCCTGTTCCAGCTCAGCCAGAGCCGGGGTCGCAAGAAAACAAAGGGTAAAGAGAAACTGGCGCATTGGGCGATTGTCCTCGTTTGGGCGGGGGCCGCGGTGGCGCAGGACCTGCCGCGCCCGCTGACAGATGATGACTTTATCCCATTTGATATGGAACAGGCCGCTATCGGTCATCAACTGTTTTACGATCCGATCCTGTCAGGCAATCTGAACATTTCATGCGCCCATTGCCATCACCCCGATTTCGGCACCTCTGACGGGTTGTCCCTGGGGATCGGCGAAGGCGGACAGGGTCTTGGCCCGGAGCGCACGCCGGGCACCGGGGCGGACAGGATCCGCAAACGCATTCCCCGAAATGCGCCGGGGTTGTGGAACCTCGGGGCCAAGGACATCCATACCGTTTTCCACGATGGCCGCCTGAGCATCTCGGACCTCTATGGCAACGGGTTCAATTCGCCAGCACAGGAATGGCTGCCCGGCGGATTGAACTCGCTTCTGGCGGCGCAGGCTTTATTCCCGCTGACCGCGCAATTCGAGATGGCCGGTAATGTCGCTGAAAATCAGGTGACCGGCGCGGTTCACGACAGGATTGACAAGGGCTGGCCGATCCTTGCCAAACGCGTGCGGACCGATCCGCGCTATGGCCCTGCCATAGTCGCGGCTTTTGACGATATCGAGACCACCGAAGAAATCACAATCACCCAGATCGCCAACGCGCTGGCGGCCTTCATGGCCATTGAATGGCGCAGCACCGACAGCCCGTTCGACCAGTACTTGGCCGGGGACATGGATGCGCTGTCAGACGTCCAGAAAGACGGGATGAACCTGTTTTATGGCAAAGCGCGATGTGCGACATGCCATGCGGGTCCGTTGATGTCGGACCAAAAGTTTCACGCGCTGGGTTTGCCGCCATTCGGGCCGGGTCGGACCCGGCAATGGGATCCATATGCGCGGGACGTTGGGCGGATGGCGGAAAGCAACCGTGTGGAAGACGCCTATCGCTTTCGCACGCCGATGCTGCGCAATGTCGCCCTGACTGCGCCTTATGGACATAACGGCGCTTTTGCGGATCTCGAAAGCATGATCCGTCACCATCTTGACCCACAGACCAGCCTTGCCAAATGGAAACCCGACATGGCTGCGTTGCCCAAGGTCCCCTGGTTGCAAGAGGTGGATTTCGTGGTGTGGGACGACCGGTTCGAGATGGAACGCCAGCGCAGCAGGATCGACATTGTGCCAGTGACGCTGTCGGATGTGGAAATCGCCGCCCTGGTCGCATTTCTGCATTCCTTGACGGGCACCGGCGTTGGCTCTCCTCCTTTCGGGGTGCCGGCCGATTTCAACCCCTGATGGCGGTCACGCCATAATGACAATTATTCCGGCATAATGTCGGATAAGTCGATCACTTCGTCAAATTGCGGCCTATGAAATGTCTGGCCAGCCCTGCACCATAATATCAGGAACAGAATTTTACGGAGACGTTGATGTCCTGGAATATTTGCGTAATCGGGGCTGGCAAGATCGGTCAGATGATCGCGACGCTGCTGAGGGCCTCGCCAAACTATACAGTGACTGTGGCTGACCATGACCTGAAAGCACTGGGTGAAATCACAAGGCTTGGGATTGGAACAAAGCAGATTGATGCCCGGGATGCGGATCGTCTGGCAAAGGAGCTGACCGGGTTTAACGCCGTGGTATCAGCGGCACCGTTCTTTCTTACCCCAAACATTGCCAAGGCCGCCAAAGAGGCGGGCGCGCATTATTTTGACCTAACCGAAGACGTCGCGGCCACCGAGGCCGTACGCCAGCTGGCCGAAGGCAGTGAGACGGCTTTCATGCCGCAATGTGGTCTGGCACCTGGTTTTGTGGGCATCTCCGGAGCCGCGCTTGCAGCGGAGTTTGATGAGCTGGACAGCCTGCATATGCGGGTGGGCGCGCTGCCGCTTTATCCGACCAATGCACTGAAATACAATCTGACCTGGTCGACCGATGGGTTGATCAATGAGTACTGCAATCCCTGCGACGCCATTGTGAACGGCAAACTGGTCAAGACCGCGCCGCTGGAAGATTACGAGATTCTGGGTCATGATGGCGTGGAATACGAATGCTTCAACACCTCGGGCGGGTTGGGCACGCTGCCGGAAACGCTGGAAGGCAAGGC
Source organism: Ruegeria sp. N7 (assembly GCF_056531345.1). NCBI lineage: Bacteria > Pseudomonadati > Pseudomonadota > Alphaproteobacteria > Rhodobacterales > Roseobacteraceae > Ruegeria > Ruegeria sp. N7. The sequence continues at coordinate 37,123 of NZ_JBQFLR010000024.1, forward strand.
GCGGGCCGTGTCTTATCGCACGATCCGGTATCCCGGCCATTGTGAAATCCTGAAACTGCTGCTGCACGATCTGGGGCTGGAACGCCGCCGCGATCTGCTGAAAGAAATCTTCGAGACCGCCCTGCCCCGCACTGATCAGGACGTTGTGCTGGTCTATTGCACGGCCAAGGGCATGATCAACGGCGTTCTGCGCGAGAAATCCCTGATCAACAAGAGCTTTTCCCGAACCATCAATGGGCAGGTCTGGAGTGCCATTCAGGTCACCACAGCTGCGGGTATTCTGGGCGTCGTTGACCTGATGCGCACCGGCACGCTGCCTTCGAAAGGGTTCGTCCGGCAGGAACAGGTCAAACTGAACGACTTCCTGAATACAGAATTTGGCCAGCTGTATCGTGCTGGTGACGTGACCCGGCAAAACAAGGCGGCCTGAGATATGAAAGACATCGTAATGACAGCCCAAACCACGCTTGCAAATCTGGATCTGACAGACGCCGCATTGAAGGGCGGCACTCTGAAGGTGACGTCGCCGATTGACGGCTGCCTGCTGGCCGATGTGCATGAAACGCCGGCCACCGAAATGGACGCGATCATTGCCCGCGCCAAAAACGCGTTCAAGGCGTGGCGCGTTGTGCCGGCCCCGCGTCGGGGCGAGCTGATCCGCCTGCTGGGCGAAGAGCTGCGTGCGGCCAAGGACGATCTGGGCGCGCTTGTCAGCTGGGAGGCCGGCAAGATCACATCCGAAGGTCTGGGCGAAGTGCAGGAGATGATCGACATCTGCGACTTTGCCGTTGGTCTGTCGCGTCAGCTTTATGGTCTGACCATCGCGTCGGAACGCCCAGGTCATCGGATGATGGAAACCTGGCATCCGGCGGGCCCGGTCGGAGTGATCTCGGCCTTCAATTTCCCAGTTGCGGTCTGGTCGTGGAATGCCGCTTTGGCACTGGTCTGTGGCGATCCGGTGATCTGGAAACCGTCCGAGAAGACCCCGCTGACAGCGATGGCCTGCCAGAAGATCTTTGAACGCGCGCTGGTGCGGTTTGGCGATGCCCCCGAAGGGTTGCTTCAGGTCCTGATCGGTGGCGCGGAGTTGGGCGAGGCGCTGGTGGCCAGCGAAGATGTTCCGATCATCTCGGCCACAGGGTCCACACGAATGGGCCGTGCGGTTGCGCCCATTGTTGCGGCACGCTTTGGCAAGTGCATTCTGGAGCTGGGTGGCAACAACGCGATGATCGTCGGCCCTTCGGCGGATCTGGAAATGGCCGTGCGCGCCATTGTCTTCTCGGCCGTTGGGACCGCCGGTCAGCGTTGCACCACGCTGCGCCGTCTGATCGTGCACAACTCGATCCGTGAGGAACTGGTGGGCCGCCTGAAAAAGGCTTATGCCGGTCTGGCCATCGGCAATCCGCTGTCTGAGGGCACGTTGATCGGGCCACTGGTGGATGAGGCATCGGGTGCCGCCATGACATCCGCACTGGAGGCCGCAAGGGCCGAAGGCGGCACCGTGTTTGGCGGCGAACGTGTAACCGAAGGGCTTCCTGCGGGTGTCTATATGCAGCCCGCAATTGTCGAAATGCCCGGCCAAAGCGCGGTCGTGAAAACCGAAACTTTCGCGCCAATCCTTTATGTTATGGGCTACGACGACTTTGACGATGCGATCCAGCTTCAAAACGATGTGCCGCAAGGGCTGTCATCCTGTGTGTTCACGCTGAACATGCGCGAGGCCGAGCAGTTTCTGACTGCGGCGGGGTCGGATTGCGGTATTGCCAACGTCAACATAGGCCCCTCGGGCGCCGAGATCGGTGGCGCATTCGGTGGCGAAAAGGAAACCGGTGGCGGACGCGAAAGCGGCTCGGACGCGTGGAAAGCCTATATGCGCCGCCAGACCAACACCGTGAACTACTCGGCAGAGCTCCCGCTGGCGCAGGGTGTCAAATTCGACATCTGAACCAGCGCGCAAACTGACGGGCAATCTGATCCCCCCGGAGCTTTGATGTTTCGGGGGGATCGCTTTTGTCGTGCAGGGTTTGGCACTGGCAGGCTGAAGCAGGCACAAAACCGGTGGTTCTTGACGAAATCCCTGCCGTGCGGCATGTGATGTCGCTGGGGGGGGAACGGCATGTCCGATAGGGTCAGATGGCCCGACACGGCATGTATGAACAGGTTAAGCGTCCGAGTGGCCCCGATGGCTGGCTGCTTTTATACCGGAAGGTAAGTAAGATATGTGCCCTGCACCCGTTGATGCAGAGACCCCGCGCGGGTTCATCATCCCGATCGGCGGCGGCGAAGACCGCGTCAAGGAAATGCAGATTCACCGCAAGTTCGTTGAGCTGTCTGGTGGTCCTGATGCCGATATTGTCGTGATCCCGACGGCCTCGATGTTGGAAGAGACCGGACCGGATTACAATCGCATCTTTTCCGAGCTGGGCGCGGGCAAGGTCGAATTTCTGCCCATCTCGCGGCGTGCTGATTGCGACAATCCCGATTATGCCGAGATGCTGGACCGCGCTACAGGGATATTCATGACCGGCGGCAACCAGCTGCGGCTGTCGGCGATTCTGGGTGGCACACTTGTGGCGCAGAAAATTCGGCGCCGGAATGCGGCCGGTGTGCCGGTTGCCGGCACTTCAGCCGGGGCGTCGATCATGTCCGAACACATGGTGGCCGGGGGCAGCAGCAACTCGGCTCCGGCTGAGGGCAATATCACGCTGGCTCCGGGCATGGGTTTGACCAACGCCGTCATCATCGACCAGCACTTCACACAACGCAATCGGCTGGGACGTTTGCTAACCGCTTCATCTTTCAACCCTTTTTTGATCGGACTGGGTATCGACGAAGACACGGCAGCCTTCATCGGACCCGATAATGTCCTTGAAGTCGTGGGCAGCGGATCGGTTACCGTCGTGGACGCCAGTCATCTGACCCATTCATCGATGTGGGACGCGCGCCGCGGCGAAGCGCTGAGCCTGCTTGGACTTCGGCTTGACGTTCTGGGCGAAGGGTGCCGTTATGATCTGACGGCTCGCCAGGCTTTTCCGCCGGATGAGCATTTGGCGTTCTGCACATTGCCGGACATGTCCGGTCAAGAGGCCGCCAGCGGGGGGAAAACAAAAAGCTAACCAACGGGGAGCCTCATGAAAATAATCTCGACCAATGTCTTTGTCGGCCCGAATGTCTGGGCAAGTTTTCCGGTCATTCGCCACGTCATCGATCTGGGTGTTCTGGAAGAGTGGCCCTCGGCAAAAATTGGTTCCGAGTTTATTGACGCCTTGATCAAGGCGCTTCCCGGTCTGGCGGAACACGGCTGTTCCTATCGCGAACCCGGCGGCTTTATCCGCCGCCTGCGCGAGGATGAAGGCACCTGGCTGGGACATGTGCTGGAACATTGCGCCATCGAAGTTCAGAACGTGGCCGGGTCCGACGTGACCTTTGGACGTACGCGCGGCACAGGTGAGCCGGGCCAGTACAATATGGTCTATGAATACCGCCAGCGCGACGTCGGTCTGGATGCGGGCAATCTGGCGATGCGGTTACTGATGCACCTGCTGCCGCAATCCCTGAAAGATCAGGTGGATTACGAATTCGACCCGGACTTCAACTGGGATGAAGAACTGCGCAGCTTTGTGCTGCGGGCGCAACGCAAGGAATTTGGCCCATCGACCGGATCGCTGGTCAAGGCGGCGCAGGAACGCGACATTCCGTGGATCAGGCTGAATTCCGGCTCGCTTGTGCAATTTGGACACGGCAAGTTTCAGAAACGCATTCAGGCGACAATTACGTCCGAGACCAAGCATATCTCGGTCGAGATATCCTGTGACAAGGAAGACACCCATAATCTGCTGAACGATCTTGGCCTGCCGGTTCCGCAGCAGCGCATGGTCTATTCGGCCCGCGAGGCCGTACGCGCGGCAGCCCGGATCGGGTTTCCGGTGGTGGTCAAACCGTTGGACGCCAACCATGGGCGCGGCGTTTCGATCAATCTGAATTCCGATGCCGAGGTCGAGGCGGGTTTTGCCGAGGCCAAGGAGCATTCGCGCAGCCGCGCCATTCTGGTCGAGAGCTTCATCACCGGCTTTGATCACCGGATGCTGGTCGTGAACGACAAGCTGGTTGCGGTGGCCAAACGCGTCCCCGGCCATGTAATAGGCGACGGAACCCATACGATTGCCGAACTGGTCGACATCGTGAACCAGGACCCACGCCGGGGCATCGGGCACGAAAAAGTGCTGACCAGGCTCGAGCTGGACAATCAGGCTAACCGCCTGATGGAGAATGCGGGCGTGACGGAAGACACTGTCCTGCCCGAGGGTGAGGTTTTCTATCTGCGCTCGACCGCGAACCTGTCAACCGGTGGCACCGCCATCGATCTGACCGACGTGGTGCATCCTGACAACCGCGACATGGCCGAACGCGCCATCATGGCCGTCGGGCTGGATGTGGGCGGTGTCGATTTCCTGATCGACGATATCACCAAGTCCTACAAGGATATCGGTGGCGCGATTGTCGAAGTAAACGCCGCACCCGGTTTCCGGATGCATGTGGCCCCGTCCGAAGGTCAGCCGCGCGATGTGGCGGGCAAGGTCATCGACATGCTGTTCCCCGCCAATGAACAAACCCGCATCCCGATTGCGGCCATCACCGGCACCAACGGCAAGACGACCACGTCGCGGATGCTGGGTCATATCATGAAAACCAGCGGCAAGATCGTTGGCATGACCTCGACCGACGGCGTCTATGTGGATGGCAAGCTGAGCGTAAAAGGGGATATGACCGGCCCGAAATCGGCGCAGATCGTCCTGCGTGATCCGATGGTCGATTTTGCGGTGATGGAAACCGCGCGGGGCGGGCTGGTGCGCTCGGGTCTGGGCTATCAACGCTCGAACGTGGCAGCCTGTCTGAACGTCTCGGCAGATCATCTGGGCCTGGGCGGGATCAACACGGTCGAGGAGCTGGCCGTCGTCAAACGGGTGGTGGTGGAAAGCGCGACCGATACGGCCGTGCTGAACGCCGACGACATCAATTGTCTGAAGATGGCCGATTACGCCGGGGCGGATCAGATCTTCTATGTCACGACCAACCCCGGTCACAGTCTGGTCAAGGAACATATCAAGACAGGGGGCAAGGCCATCGTGCTGGAAAAAGGCATGAATGGCGACATGCTGACCATCTATGACAAAGGGCTTCACATCCCGGTTCTGTGGTCGCATCTGATCCCCGCCACGCTTGAAGGCAAGGCGATCTTCAACGTGCAAAACGCCATGGTCGCAGCTGCAATGGCCTATAGCTTTGGGGTCGATTTGGACAATATCCGGCATGGTCTGCGCACTTTCGACACCAGTTATTTCCAGGCACCGGGGCGGATGAATGTCTATGATGAACATCCCTTCAAGGTGATCCTTGATTACGGCCACAACCCGGCCGCGCTGAAGGCGATGGCCGCTTTGGCCGATCAGTTGGAGGTCAAGGGCCGCAGGCTGTGCGTTGTTGCGATGCCCGGTGATCGGCGCGATGAAGACATTGTTGATGGGGCCGCAGCGCTGGCCGGGCATTTTGACCACTTCATCTGCAAGGCCGATGACCGCCGCCGGGGTCGCGGGCATGACGAGGTGCCGCAAATGATGCGGCAGGCCCTGATCGATTGCGGGACACCGGATGAGGCAATCTCGATCATCCCGGATGAGGTTGAGGCCGTGACCACAGCGCTGGAGATGGCGGCACCGGGCGATCTGCTGGTGATCTTCGGAGATGACACCACACGCTGCTGGAAACAGATCATCTACTTCAACTCCGATGGAGAAACCTCTGAAACCGAGGCAGCACCCAGGACCAGCCCTGCCGACACCACGTTCGAGGACATGTTCGACAGCGATCAGAACCTGATCCGGGACGAACGCGGTGTAAGACTGGCGCGTGAAATCAGCGAAGACGCGGATTGAGCGGAGGTACCGGAATGGACCGGATCGAAGAGCTTGAAACCGCGCTGACCATCGAAAGCGCGACCGCTGATCATATTCAGGTGGATGACGCGCGGCGACTGACCGGCCCCGGCCTGTTATGGGATCACCCCGGCGCGGTGATGGATGTGTTTTTCACTATTATCGACCCCGCGCAGGTCATTGCACTGTGGGAAAAACACGCCCGGCGCGTTCTGGATGCGCTTGGCTGGCAGGATCAGGCACTGACCCACCGTACCTTTACCGGAGGCGTCAATCTGGCAATCTCGGCACCGATGGATCAGCTTTATTCCGCGATCTTTGCGGCTCAGACCGCCTGGCATTTCTGCGCGGCAGAGTTGCTGGAGACCACGCCGGGCGATTTTGATCAGATGATCCGGGACGTCAAAGGCGTCATGGCGAAGGAGGCCAATCCTGCGCTGATCGCCCTGATCGCGGCAGCCGACGCGCATGGTGTGGATATCCTGTGCGACGATGATGAGATTTCCATCGGGCATGGAACCGGCAGCCAAACCTGGCCTGTCGACGCGTTGCCCGCCCCGGATGACGTGGACTGGCCCGCCTTTCACAACATCCCCGTCGCCTTCATCACCGGCACCAACGGCAAGACCACCACGACCCGGTTGCTGGAGGCGATCGCCCGCGCCTCGGGCAAGGTCGCAGGGCTGACCTCGACCGAGTTTGTGCGGGTGGGTGACGATATTCTGGATCGCGGCGACTATTCCGGCCCCGGCGGAGGGCGGATGTTGCTGCGCGACAAGCGGCTTGAAATCGGATGCCTTGAAGTGGCCCGTGGGGGTATCCTGCGCCGCGGCCTGCCGACGCGTGCCGCCATGGCCGCCACTGTCACCAACGTGGCGAACGATCATCTGGGGCAATACGGCGTCAACACGGTGCCCGAGCTGGCTCAGGCGAAATTCGCCGTGCACCGGACACTGACCAAGGGCGGTGTTCTGGCCCTGAATGCCGATGATCCTTTTGTCCGTGCCGAGGCCGAAAACACGGCGGCGAATATCTGGTGGTTTTCACTGGATGCCGGGAATGATCTGATCCGTCGGGCGCGCGACGCGGGAACATGCTGCGCTTATGTCTCGCAGGGCAACATCGTCTTCTTTGACGGCCGGTCCGAGCATACGGTCATTGCCGTGTCCGACGTGCCCCTGACCATGGGCGGGGTCGCGAAATACAACATCCTGAACGCTCTGGCGGCTATGTGCCTTGCGCTGGCTTTGAAACTGCCGCTTGAAGCGGTGCGGCATGGGTTGGCCGGGTTCAAACCGGATGCCAAGGACAATCCGGGTCGCTGCAACGAATTCCAGCACAACGGCGCTCAGGTTTTCGTGGATTTCGCGCATAATCCGCATTCGATTTCTGCCGTGTGCGATGCGCTGTCGGCCTTGCCGGCAAAACGGCGGTTCATCATGCTCAGCCATGCCGGAGACCGCTCGGACCAGGACATTCGCGACGTCACCGCAACCGCCTTGAATTTCCAACCCGACGTGGTCGTTGCTGCTGAACTGGAAGGGTACCTACGGGGTCGCGCTTTGGGAGAGATACCGGACCTGATTGAAAAGTCGGCTCTGGAACAAGGGTATGACAAGACCCAGATCCAAAGGGCCGCATCCCCGTCCGAGGCCGCCGCGATGATCCTGAAACAGGTGGAACCGGGCGATCTAGCACTGCTGCTGGTTCTGTCGGAACGCGACGCCGTGCTTGAGATGCTGGACCAGCAGGTGACGTAGTGGGGTGAGGGAGCAGGAAGGCAGCGAGCCGCCATCTCCGGCTGCGGTCATCTAAGCAGCAAATTGCGCAACACCCTTGCATTGAAACCCAGCCTGACAATACTCGCCCAACACAGGCAACAGGTGGTTGAGGTTAGGTGTTATGGAGATTGAGCAGACGGGGTTGTCGGGTGTGTTGGTTATTCGCCCGCAGCGGCATGGGGATTTGCGCGGGTTTTTTTCCGAAAGCTGGAACAAGGCGCGGCTGGAGGAGGCTGGGGTTGTGTTGCCGGAATTTGTGCAGGACAACCATTCGCTGTCGTCCGCGGTGGGGACATTGCGCGGCCTGCATTTTCAGGCGCCTCCGCATGCGCAGGGCAAATTGGTGCGCGCGGGCCGGGGCGCGCTTTATGATGTCGCCGTCGATATCCGCAAGGGATCGCCAACTTATGGGCAATCTTTCGGCATCGAGCTCAGCTTTGAGAACGGGCGGCAGCTTTGGGTGCCGGCGGGATTTGCCCATGGTTTTGTGACGTTAGAGCCCGACACCGAAATCTGCTACAAATGTACCAGCTCTTACAATGCGGATGCCGATGGGGGTGTGCGCTGGGACAGCTGTGGTATTGATTGGCCCTTGCAGGGGAACCCGGTGCTGAGCGACAAGGACAGGATTGCGCCTGCGCTGGCCGATTTTGACAGCCCGTTTGTTTACGAAGGATAGAATATGAAACTGTTGGTGACAGGTGGTGCGGGTTTCATCGGGTCCGCGGTCGTGCGGCGTGCCATTGCGGACGGACATCAGGTCGTGAACCTTGATGCGCTGACCTATGCGGCCTGCCTCGACAATGTTGCCGAGGTTGCAGAGAACCCGAACTATGCCTTTGTTCACGCAGATATCCGCGACCCTGCGGCCCTGAAGGCGGTGTTTGCCGAGCATGCGCCTGATGCGGTGATGCACCTGGCGGCGGAATCCCATGTTGACCGGTCCATCGACGGGCCGGGGGCTTTCATCGAAACCAATGTCCTGGGCACATACAACATGCTGGAGGCGGCGCGCAGCTATTGGGCCGGACAAGGAAAACCGGACACTTTCAGGTTCCACCATATCTCGACCGATGAAGTCTTTGGCAGCCTGGGCCCCACCGGCCAGTTCACCGAGGATACCCCCTATGATCCGCGGTCACCCTATTCCGCGTCGAAAGCCTCCAGCGATCATCTGGTCCGGGCCTGGCACGAGACCTATGGCCTGCCGGTGGTGCTGACCAACTGTTCGAACAATTACGGGCCCTATCATTTCCCTGAAAAGCTGATCCCTGTTGTGATCCTGAACGCAATCGCGGGCAAGGCGCTGCCGATCTATGGCGACGGCTCGAATGTCCGCGACTGGCTGTATGTCGAGGATCACGCCGACGCGCTTTTGCTGGTGGTGCAAAAGGGGGCTGTCGGCCGGTCCTATAACATCGGTGGCGAGAACGAGCGCAGCAATCTGGAACTGGTGCAGACGCTGTGTGCGATCCTAGACGACCTGCGCCCGAAACCGCAGGGGGTCTATGCGGACCAGATCACCTTTGTCACAGACCGCCCCGGGCATGATGCGCGTTACGCCATCGATCCCTCGCGGATGCGCAACGAAATGAACTGGCGCCCGTCCGTGACGGTAGAGGAAGGTCTGCGCAGAACGGTTGAATGGTACCTGAACAATGAAGACTGGTGGCGGTCTTTACAGAACCGGTCCGGCGTTGGCGAACGGCTGGGGGTCAGCGCGTGAAACTTCTGGTCTTCGGGGCGACCGGTCAGCTGGGCCGGGAACTGATCCGGTGTGGCGGGGATATCTCGGTTGAAGCGCTTGGGCGCGACAAGGCGGATTTTACCGATCCCGAAGGGTGCGCGGCCCTGGTTCGCAACACCGATGCGGATGCGGTGATCAACGCCGCCGCATATACCGCCGTCGACAAGGCCGAAGCGGAGGAAGACCTTGCCCTGCTGATCAACGGAGCCACGCCCACGGCGCTGGCCAAAGCCGCGGCCGGGCGCGGATTGCCGTTTGTTCAGGTCTCGACAGATTATGTGTTTGACGGGGCGGGCACGGCCCCGTTCTTACCCAACCACGCGACCGGCCCGCTGGGCGCCTATGGGCGCACCAAGCTGGCGGGTGAGGCCGGTGTGATTGCGGCGGGCGGACCCCATGCAATCATACGAACCTCGTGGGTGGTGTCGTCACATGGGCATAACTTCGTCAAAACCATGCTGCGCCTCGGCAAAGAGCGTGACCACCTGACGATCGTCGCAGACCAGATTGGCGGTCCAACCCCGGCATCGGCACTGGCCGGGGCCTGTATCGGCGCGGCCCGCGCCCTTTTGACAAACCCGGATGAAAAGACCGGAATTTACCATTGCAGCGGTGGCCCTGATGTCAGCTGGGCCGATTTTGCGCGCGAGATCTTCGATCAGGCCGGTATTGACTGCAATGTCGAAGACATCCCGTCCAGCGCATACCCGACCCCCGCGAAACGCCCCCTGAACAGCCGCCTGGACTGCACGACACTGACAACGGAACTGGGCGTGCCCCGTCCGGATTGGAAGGCGGGCCTGCACAGCATACTTGAAGACCTTGGAGAGCTCGGCACATGACGACCCGGAACGGCAAGAAACGCAAAGGTATCATTCTGGCAGGCGGGTCAGGCACCCGTCTTTATCCGATCACGATGGGCGTCTCGAAACAGCTTTTGCCCATCTATGACAAGCCGATGATCTATTACCCCCTTTCGGTGCTGATGCTGGCCGGGATCCGCGACATCGCGATGATCACGACGCCGCAGGATCAGGAGCAGTTTCAGCGCCTGTTGGGTGACGGAAGCCAATGGGGCCTGTCCCTGACCTGGATTGTTCAACCTTCTCCTGACGGGTTGGCGCAAGCCTATATTCTGGCAGAAGATTTTCTGGATGGTGCCCCCTCGGCCATGGTGCTGGGCGACAACATCTTCTTTGGGCACGGCCTGCCCGAGATCCTGCAATCGGCAGACGCCAAAGAGACGGGTGGCACTGTCTTCGGCTATCGGGTCGCTGATCCCGAACGCTATGGGGTCGTGGCCTATGACGAGGCTGGCGCCGTCACCCAGATTGTCGAGAAACCCCAAGTGCCGCCATCGAACTACGCCGTGACCGGGCTGTATTTTCTGGACGGCTCTGCCCCTGAACGGGCCCGCGCCGTAAAACCGTCTGCACGCGGCGAGCTTGAGATTGTCACCTTGCTTGAAATGTACCTTGAGGCCGGGTTGCTCAGCGTCAACCGCATGGGGCGCGGTTATGCCTGGCTGGATACCGGAACCCACGCAAGCCTGCTGGACGCCGGAAACTTTGTGCGTACGCTTCAGGACAGGCAAGGCCTGCAAACCGGATCACCTGACGAAATCGCCCATACGCTGGGCTGGATCAGCGACCAGGACCTCGAAGCCCGCGCCCAAAGATTCGGCAAAAACGACTACGGCGAATACCTCAAGAACCTGCTGAACCATTAGCCGTTCAATAGCGGTATTGGCTTGGTTGAGTTTTTTGGTTTTGGTTGTGGGTTTGGTGGTGAGGTCTTATTTAGCGTGTTTGGATGTTGGGATGGGTTGGTCTGCCGCAGGGTAGCATCAGCCCTTTAGGCGCGGCGGG